>JBBDQU010000071.1 GCA_040905865.1 Alphaproteobacteria bacterium | reverse complement strand
AGTCTGGCACCTCCGGTCTCCTCGGTCAGGCCCGAATGGACAACCTATTGAAAGCGCGCATCTAATCCATGCAGATGACGTCGCCGGTCGTGGGATCGATACCGTAATTCTGGCAGTCGGCCAGCGGATTGCCGGCGACGGGCGGCTGCGTGTCGTATCCCGGCGGTGGTGCACCGTAACCAGGTGGGGGAGAAGGATGTGCTGCCGGCGGTGGCGCGCCATATTCGGGTGGCGGTGCCCCGTATCCGGGCGGGGGGGAAGGCTGTGCGGTCGGCGGCGGTGTATAGGCGTTCCCCGTCATAGCGGTGATTTCCGTGCCCAGCGCGTCGGGGAAGGCCGGTTCTCGCCGGATTAAATCGTAGCCGACAGGCCCCAGCATGCCCTGCACGGTGACCTTGATGTTTCCATCAGGTTTCAACTGGAAGCTGGCGGGCCCCTGCAGCGGCAGGTCATCGGCGACGAATTGCCCGGCGCTGGCGGTGCGGCGGACGTTCTGCAGCACGACCATGTCCGGCTGCACTTTCAGGACAAAGAGGTGGAGCCATGGATCAACCGCATAGGCGCGGCCGTTTTCGATGCGGATCCGTTTGCCGATGGTGGATACCATCCAGACGCCGTCAATCGGCAGGGGGTCGGTTTCCGGCACGCTGTATTTGTCCGGCAGGAAGGCGGGGATCTGCGGGACGCCCGCGCTGCTGGCGGCGCCGCCGAGCAGGTCCAGCACGTTCTGCGCCGACGCCGGGTCGGTGGGCGCCGCTACGACCGTAAGCGCCAGCAGCGCGCCGACGCCTGTCCGCGCCGCATGGGTCTTCAATGTCCAGAAACCGTTCATTGCGCGCCCTGTCCTTTCTTTTTCTCCATGTAGCCCCAGCATACCGCGTGGATGAAGCCACCTTAACGGCATCGCGCCGCAGGGTGAACGGGTATTGATACCCATTTTCGCCGGGAGCCTCGGGCGCTAGGTTCGAGACCATGATGACACAATCCCTGTATGACGTGCTGCTGGCGCCCGGCTCCCCGGTCGGGTCTGCCGTATTCTTCACGGCCGGTTCAATGCTGATCGCCGGTTTCCTGTTGATGTGCACGCTGATGCGGAACCGGATCGGCATCTGTTACGGCCTGCTCTTTGCGGCGATGCTGCTGCTGGGCTGGCTCATGGAAGGCGGGCTTGCCGGTATAGGTCTCGCCATCGGAACGGAACGGTCGCTGGTGCTGACCGTCGCCCATATGGCCATCGCCTTCGGCTTTTTCACGGCAGAGCGCGGCATAGATCCGGGCCGGCAGATGCCGCGGATCCGGCGTATCCTGCAGGGGATGGCGCTGCTGTCGCTCGCGATGATCCTGCCCGCCTGGCTGGCGCCATACGGATTCACGGTCCTGGCGGTCAACGCGCTGTTCGCGGCGATGTTCGCCAGCCATATCATCCCGACCGTGACCTGGCGCCGGGCCGATGGCAGCCCGTTCCGCCTGCCCGCGATAATCGCCCTGGCGCTGATGGTGGCGCTGGGCGCGGTACTTATCCTGGGCGGCGGGACCAGTCCGTTCCGGCTGCTCTTTGCGCTGGTCGTGGTGCCGGCCATCGGCGCGATCGGGACGGCGGTGATCGATATGCGCCGGTCGCGCGATGCGGCGATGGCGGCGGCACTGGCGGCCGCGCGCAAGGAAGCGGCGACCGGCGCCGCCCTGCTGGAGATGGAGCGCGAATACGCGAACGCCCGCGAGACGGCGGCGCGGCGAACGCGCCAGATTTCCACAGCCTCGCACGATATCCGCCAGCCCCTTGCCGCCCTGCGCGCGGAACTGGACGGGCTGCACGGCGCCATCGCGCCGGACAACGCCGAACGGCTGGACCGTATCCTCGACCATTTCGATGTGCTGACCGCGGAACTCGCCCGTTCCGGCCGGGGCGGGGAATCCCTGTCGGATACGGTGGCGGAAACCGTTCCGGCGGGACTGCTGTTATCCATGCTGGAACGGATGTTTGGCGCGGAGGCGCGCGCGCGGGGGATCGACCTGCGATTCGTCGCCAGCACGGCGCGGTTCCACGCGCCGGCAATGGTGCTGATGCGGATTGCGTCCAACCTGGTGTCTAACGCCATCGCGCATTCGGGGGCGCGGCGGATTCTCGTTGGCGTTCGCCCGCGTGCGATGGACCTGCGGCTGGTCGTGGCCGATGACGGTCAGGGGTTCCCCGGCGGCAACGTGGAGGCGGCCATGACGGCGGGTGCGAAGGGCGCGGAATCCGGGGGTGACGGGCTTGGTCTGTCCATTGTCGGCGAACTTGCGGCGGAAAACGGTCTGGAATTGTGTTCCCGCAGTATCGCCGGGCAAGGCACGGGCTTCGCCGTTCTGGCGCCGCGCGCGCCGGGCGAGTGACGTTTCTGCTGCGGGGCGGTTTTCAAATGCGGCTTATTCCGGTATTTCACAGGGCATGGATGCGCATGGAATGCTGGCCGCGAAAGGGCCGGACGACCGCTTTACCGTCGTGATCGCGGATGATCATGAAATCGTCCGCGCGGGGCTGCGCGTGGCGCTGGAAACGCCGGGTGTCGTGGAGGATACGGGGCTGCATGTCGTGGCCGAGGCCGGCGACGGCTTCGAGACCCTGGCCGTCGTAAAGCAGCACCGACCGGATCTGCTGCTGCTCGACCTGACCATGCCGCTGTCAGGCGGGGCGGAGGTATTCAACGAAATCCGCCGGTGGAGCCCGGCAACGAAGACCGTCGTGTTTTCCTCAGTCATGGCGGGCGGAGTCCTGGGCCAGCTTGTCGAGGCCGGCGTTGACGGCATGTTCGCCAAGGGCGGGCCGAACGGGCTGCTGTATGAAAAGCTGCCGCTGATCCTGCGCGGCGGAAAGTTCATTGCACCGGAATGTCTCGATCTCATCCGCGGGCAGCCCGAGGCCGCGACATTGACGCGGCGCGAGCGGCAGACGCTGCACATGGTGCTGCGTGGACGGACAACGAAGGAGATCGCCGAAGCCCAGGGCATCAGCCCGCGCACCGCGGAAAAACACCGGGCCAGCCTGATGGCGAAGCTGGACGTGCGGTCGGTGGCGGAACTGATGGCGCGGGCGCTGCGGGACGGGTTGCTGGACGATGCGGGGGCAGTATGAACAGGTAACGGCGTGGTCCGGGGCGATTGGGTAACGCTACCCATTTCCCCGACAGCTGGTTTTTGCGAAAGTTACGGTCTGGCCGCTGGTTGAATTGGCGTGAAGGGGAAATGGCATGCAGCACGGACGGACGATATTCGGATTACTGATCAAGACGTTGTTCCTGTGTCTCGTTCTGACGGTGATGTCGCCCGGCGTGGCGGATGCCAAACTGCCAAAAAAAAGCGAATGCAGCGCCGAAGGGCAACCGCCTTGTCCGGTCATATACAAGGGGCGGATCTGTGACGAAGGCCTTGGAAAATTTGGCAATACCTGCCGGAAGTGCGGCGAAAATGGCGAGCGCGCCTGCCCGAAATCGGCGAAGGGGAAACCCTGCTTTACCGGCATTAAAATCGACGGGCGGTGTTACGCCAGTTGCGGCGGCGGCGGCGAGAAGGCCTGCCCGAAGATCAAGAGCGGATACCCCTGCAAGGGCAGTTATGAGCCGGACAGTAACGGCTATTGCAGATCATGCGGCGGCGACGGGCAAAAGGCCTGCCGGGCGCTGAAGGCGGGCAAGCAATGCGACAGCGGCCTGACGAAGATCGACGGCTCCTGTCACCGCTGCGGCGGTCGGGGTGAAAAGGCCTGCCCGGTATTGAAGGCGGGCAAGCAATGCGAGGGCGACCTGGTGAATATCGGCGGGGTCTGCAACCCGTGCGGCGCTCGCGGTCAACCGGCCTGCCCCGTGCTGAAGTCCGGCAAGCAGTGCGACAGCAATTTGACAAAAATCAACGGCACCTGCCAGTCCTGCGGCGGTCCGAACGAATGGGCCTGTCCGAAGATCGCCAGCGGCTATCCCTGCCGCGGCAGTTATGAGCCCGACAATGGCGGCCGTTGCCGGCCCTGCGGCGGTAACGGGCAACCGGCTTGCCGGGCGCTGAAGGCGGGCGCGCAATGCACCGGTGACCTCAAGAAAATCGACGGCATCTGCCAGTATTGCGGCGGCCCGGACCAGAAGGCCTGCCCGAAACTCGTCGCGGGCTTCCCGTGTCGGGGCAGTTTTGAACCGGACAATAACGGTTATTGCAAGCCCTGTGGCGGCGTTGGCGAGACCGCCTGCCGCGTGCTCAAGGCCGGCCGGCAATGCGAGGTGGGCTCGACCGGGCGCGGCGGCGTATGCGTCAGCTGCGGCGGCGAGGGGCAGCGCGCCTGCAAGATCACCGATAAGGGCAAGCCCTGCGAGGACGGTCTGAAGCGGGGTCTGAACGGTATCTGCAAGATTACGCCGGCGGGCGCGACGAAGCGGGCGGCGCTGGCGCAACTCGGGATTATTGGCCGTTACATTCCAGAGATGATCGGCGCGGCGTTCAAGGTAAACGGCAGCAGCGGCATCAACCAGCAGGTCGAGGCGGGCACGCTGGACGCCGAGGAAGCGGTGCCGGTGGAAAAATGCCCGGGAGCGTTCAGGGCGATGACGGCGGGCGGCGGCGGCGAAATCGGATTTATCTTCAATGTCGAGGGTGAAGGCGGCTGGGCCTGGAACTGCGCTTCAGGCGCGGACAGGGACGTCAAGATGTACTCCGCCAGCAGCGTCAATTTTCGTCTGGGCGGCGGCGCCACGGTTGCGGGAACGCTCGGATTCTGGGTCGATGATTCCAACAACCTGCGCGGCAAGTCGCATGGTTATGTTGCCGATATATTCGATCTGCTGGGTACGGCCCAGGCCGTGAAGGGCAAGGACGTCTCCAAAATGACCAAGGGCCTGACGGACGGGATCAAGGGCATAAAGGAACACGGGCTGTCGGGCGTACCCTGGGAAGTATCGCTCGGCATGTGGTTCGAGCGCCGCGACGAGGACGGCGACGGCGACGACGATGAAGTCGGACGATTCCTTGGCTTTACCGTAGCGCTCGGCAAGTCACTGGGGCTGGATGTCGGCGGCGCCTATATCAAGGCGAAGACGTCACAGGTCTGCGACGACGAGATGAAATGCACCGAGGGTACCTGGGAAGGCAGGGTCGGCGGTGGCAACGGGACGATCTATATTGCAAGCGAGCGGGAACTTTCGCTGATGGCCAGCATCAATGACGGGCCGTTGGAAGAGTTCACCCGCAGGAACAAACGCAAACGCGATTTCACGAACAGCAACGAGGACCGCATCCGGTTCCGCAAGAACTACACCCAGCTGCGCTACAGGCCGAAGGACGGTGCGGAAACCCGGCTGCTTCCGGTTGTCCCGGCATCGATTGAGGGGGCCTGGATCGGGGCATTCGAGGACGGCGGCGACCCGGTCGGACTGATCATCCAGGGCCAGGGCGAGGAAACGCTGCAGGTCAGCGTCAACAACGGTGAACCGAAAACCTATACAAGGGGGCGGGTCTTCCGGCGAAGCTACAGCCACGGGAGCGGTGGCAACAAGGAAACCCTGAAATTCCGGAAGAATTTCAAGCTCCTGAAGTTCGAGGATTTCGAAGGTAACGAGGCCGAACTGATACCGGGCAATCCCGATGACGTGCCGACGGGACCGGTTGGCGGGACGGCCGCTATCGCGGCGCTGGGGGTGTGGGACTTCACGGTCAACGGCAATGCGCTGGCGGACGAGTTCATCGAACAGACGGGCAGTTTCCTCGTGGTGCGTCGCGAAGGCACCGAAATTGAACGTCGCTATGACAAGACCGGTGACAACGAATACAGCACCGAATTCGGCGGAACATTCCGTTTCGTCAGCGAAACCAGGGCGCTGTGGGTCAGCCCGGACCGGAAAACCGTCTTCCAGCTTAACCGCCGCTAGCAGGCTGCTGAAGAAGTAGGGTGCATTTTGGTGCTGTCAGAGCAATGCGAACCAGTCGCCGAATTTGCGAGCGATGCCGTCATTATGCCGCGAGTTGCCGCCATTCGGCCAGCACAGCGGAACGGCCGTGCTTATAGGTTTGCGGGGAATGAGGTGGCGTTCGAGGTTGAAGTGGTTGTGGATCGAGGCGTGCGCTGAAGCAAATTTCTGCAGAGTCTTGATATCCCGGAACCGGGCCATGGCGCCCTCCCGTCGTCGGAAGGGCCTATGCGGGCTTTGTCAGACCAAATCGGCTTGAGACTTGGATGGTTGTCGCGTAGCGTCGGCCGATGACAAATCCGTTCCGCTAATTCAACAGGTCGCCCGAGGTAATCCGCCTTACGGTCATGACGTACATCCGCTATCCGCTCTCGCTTCGTCAGGTCGAGGACTTCCTGTTCGAGCGTGGGATCGACATCTGCCACGAGACGGTGCGTTTCTGGTGAAATCGGTTTGGTCCGATGTTCGCCGCCGAGATCCGGGGGCGTCGCGTTGACCACCGGTTATTTTCGAACTGGCGCTGGCATCTGGATGAGGTTTTCGTGCGCATCAATGGCGAGATGCATTACCTCTGGCCCGGCCGATCCCCACTATTGTTATTTTTTAATCATATGAGGGTAATCGACTTTCCATTCAAGGTAGTATTTTAGCAAAACCACACGAATCCGCAGTGCTTCGTCAAAGCGGTTAACCCAAGGCTGATTCATGGACAATTAGCCTTATAGATTAAACTTAGTGCCAGCTGTTGATGCGCTTTTGCCTTTTAGAGAAAAGAGTACCGTTCCTCTGCTTTTTTCGCTTCGCTCCGAAGTCTTCGGGTTTTTCGCGCTCACATAGAGCCAAAAGACCAGATGGAAACGATTCTAGCGGCGCAAATGGCCGCCGTACATATGGCCACGATGACCTTCGCTCGGCGCCTACCCTCAGGTTACCTGTTCCACGTTGACCACCTGCGTTTCTCACGTCGTGTTGAGTAACTGCTGGGAAACTGGGATATCTTCCTCAATGTGCTCAATGTCGAGACGCAAGATGGTGCAACAGGGGCGATAGCCGGGCGCGCGGGACGCTCCTGATTACCTGTCTCGGCGTCCTTGCCGCAATGACAGCGGATAGCGGATGTACAGCATCACCGTCAGGCGGATCACCTCGGGTGAGCTGTTGAAATTACGGAATGGATTCTTCATCCCCCGAGGCTACGGACCACTCTTCCCCGTATCAACCCCGTTTGCTTTGACAAAGCCCGTCTCAATAGTGCCAAAACCGGACGTCGACGTTGTATTTTCTAAAATCTAACTCACTGCAGCGAAGCTGCATTTCACCAGCCATTTGTCGATCGTTTTGGCGAGACGCAGGTCACCGCTTAGAAAAACTCTGTCGTTGGAGATTTCAGATTGCCAAGATGAATACCCCATCCATACGGATGCAAACGCTCTTGAATCGGCTTCGACGAACAAATCAATATCGAACCCCGGGTCGATAACGCAGAGATCCACGGCCATTCCGGGCCTTGCGATCAACCAATAGGTTGCTTTGTTTTCCCTCAAATCGGTGAAATGAAAACGAACGACTACGCGGCACTCTGGAAACGCCGTGGTATCGATCTTTCGCCGCAGGTTCCACATCAGATAATCCGGCTTCAATTCGTCCAAGGCGACCTCCGCCTCGATGTTCTGGTATGCCCATTTGCCTAGCAGCCTAAGTGCTGGCTCAAGCTCGATCCCCATAGGGGTGCGCACGTAGTCGACGGTACCTTTTGACGTGTCCTCCAGCCTCTCGATCAGCTTGTGTCTTTCCATTTCTTTAAAACGCTTTGATAGAAGAGTCGGAGAAATTCCCGGGACACCCCGCCGGATGTCGTTGAAGCGAGTCGCGCCGGCGGCCATTTCCAACAGTATCAAAAGGGTCCAGCGCGGTTCGATGATCTCGCAGGCCATGGCAAGCGGACAAAATAGACCGTAGCTCTTGATTGACATTACTTGTTCCTCCTCAGCCTGATGCTAGACCAGATTTCCCCAACGTCCCAGTCCATAAACTGTACCGGGACCGCTACAGTCCGGTCACTGGCTGTGGCCGGCAGCAGCGGCTGTGATGCCAGAGCGGAAAGGTTATTTGGTGCGGAAGCGATACATAACCGCCGCCCTTTCCTTCGGACAACAATTTCGGGAGAAAACGATGCCTAGGTTTCGCAACAGTTTGCCTCAGATGTCGGATGACATTTTTCTTACAGACGCCGGAATCGAAACAGACCTGATTTTCAACCATGGAGTCGAGATCCGTGAGTTTGCAGCTCATACGTTGTTGCCAGACGCGAGAGGACGAGAGGCCCTGACGCACTACTTTGATCGATTCCTATCGCTCGCCCGGACGCGTAATGTCGGCTTTATCCTCGACAGTCAGACTTGGAAAGCCCACATGCATTGGGCTCGCGATCTGGATGAGAGTGAGGACGAGTTGCGCAGCGCGAACCGGGACGCAATCGAGTTCATCGCCGGAATCCGTGAAAATTTCCCGGACATAACCAAAACTCAACGGCGTGATCGGCCCGCGAGACGATGCTTACACGCCAGAAGCGGCCGTCGCCGCCGACGAGGCCGAAGCCTATCACGCCAGGCAGGTCAACTGGCTCGCGGATACCGAAGTCGACATGGTCACAGCGCTCACCTTCACGCAGTCGAACGAAGCGATCGGCCTCGTCCGTGCCGCCAGCGCCGTCGGTCTGCCGGCCGTCGTGTCGTTCACCGTGGAGACGGACGGCCGCCTGCCTACGGGCCAGCCGCTGGGCGAGGCGATAGAGCAGGTCGACGAAGAATCTCAGTCGGGTGCCGCATACTTCATGATCAACTGCGCTCATCCGGACCACTTCATGCCCGTGCTGAAGAACGGCGATTGGGCGCGGCGTATCCGCGGTATTCGCTGCAATGCCTCCCGAAAAAGCCATGCCGAACTGGACGAATCAGAGACGCTGGATCGTGGCAACCCAGAAGAGCTCGGTGCCCAATACAAAGCAATCAGAGCGAAAATGCCATGGCTCAATGTCTTCGGCGGTTGTTGTGGTTCGGACGTCCACCATATAACGCAAGTCGCCGACGCGCTCGAATTGTAGGGCAACCAATTGCGCATTTGTCTCGGGTCGGCTCCGTGAATTGGAGGCCAGTGGTGTGGTGATGCACATGCCAGGCATGCGTGGGACATCAGGAGCATACCGTCTCACACCTGCTGGTGAGGCTCTCGCTTCTGTGGTTCGGTCTATGGCGATTTGGGGACAAGAGTGGATCGATGAAGAGCCGTCACTCGAAAACATCGATGTGCGGTTCTTGATGTGGGATATCCGGCGCAATGTGACGCCCGCCGATTTCTTGCCTGATCCATTCACGGTGCGCTTTGATTTTGCCGACGCGCCTGATGGTCTGACGGAGCATTGGTTGGTCTTTGAGAGGGGGAAGTTGATCTCTGCTATTTCGACCCCGGACACGAGGTTGACGTCCACCTTGAAACCGATCTTCGCACAATGACCCGCGTCTGGATGGGATGGTACGATCTCGACGCCGCATTGTCCTCGGAGAGCATCGTGCTGACCGGGAAAAAGGCCTATCTGTCCAGGGCGAGAGACTGGCTCGGCTTGAGCGGGCTTTCGTCTATCTCAAAACGGCCTCGCGATCTGCGGGCCGGTGCTGACACGTTAAGTCGATTTTCCTGACGACGACCCTCCTGTTTCAGTGGATCAGGCAGCGACCGTCGCAACTTCCCACGCCCGGTCAGCCTGAGCGCGCAGGATCCGGAGATTTGGCCGGGAGATCAGATGGGGCTGGATATTGAAGATGTTGTAGACGGCGGCATGGCTGGCGAGGAATCGTCGGGCTGAGCCCTGCGATTTGAATTTCTGCTGCTTTCGCTCCCGGCGCCGGATAACCATGTGAGCGTATTCAGCCCGGTTGTTCTCGCGCATTCCGCCGGCCGATGGCGGTCCGACAGCCCCGGATCCAGGGCCGCGGCCCGATACGATGCCAGCTTGTCCGTGGTGATCGTCTCTGGGTCAACCCTCTGGTTCTTCAGGAGTCTCCGCAAAAGCTTCAACGCCGCGGCCTTGTTGCGACGCTTCTGGACCAGGGCATCCAGCACTTCGCCCTCGTCGTCTACCGCCCGCCAGAGATACATTCGTCGATCGGCAATCTTCACCACCATCTCATCCAAATGCCAGCGGCCGGTCGGCGGACCACGGCGCCGGCGAAGATTGGCCGCGATCCGCGGGTCAAACTTGTTGACCCAGCAACGAACCGCCTCGCGGCGCACCTCAATGCCGCGTTGCGCCAGCAGTTCCTCGACATCCCGGGTGCCCGGGGCGAACAGAAAATATAGCCAGACTGCATGCCGGATCACGTCCGGCGGAAACCTGTGACGATTTAATGAAATCGGCCGCATGGTCCCTCCTAGATCGGCCGCATCCTGCGACCTCAAACCGGAGACAAGTTAGCGTTAACCTGCCAGCATCAGCTATCGACTTAACGTGTCAAAGCCTCACATTGTCTTCTTGGCGGAACGAAGATCATCTGCCAGCATGATGGGACGACAAGGAGGATATGTGTCGACTATAAACGAAATTCTGGCTGATTGGGCGTCGGGTCTGTCGCTGGATCAGGTGCCGGAGGCAGTTGTGCAATCGACGGTGTGGCGAGTGTTGGACATCGTTGGCGCCATGCTTGCCGGTCGCGACATGGCATTGGTCGACCATCTGTGCGACGCTTATCCGGCAGATCCGTCCGGCGTACAGGCAGTCGGTCTTGCCAGCCTTCACACACCGGAAGACGCCGCGCTGCTCATGGCAACGATGGGTTGTGTGATGGAGTTTGACGACAGTCATGTCGCAACCGGCATCCATGCCAGCACGCCGGTCGTCGCGACAGCGCTGTCTCTCGGTGCACAGCATAGTGTCGATGGACGGCGATTAATCGAGGCGGTGTTGGTCGGCAACGAACTCTCCTGCCGTCTTGGCCTGGCGGCACCAGGAGTATTTCACCATCGCGGCCTGCATCCAACGGCGATGGTTGCCGCATTCGGCTGCACCTACGCGGCGGCCAAGATCGCCGGGGCGACGGCGACCGAACTCAAGAACGCGATCGGCATCGCGGGCAGTATGGCGGCCGGCATCATGGCGTCGTGGGAGGATGGGACTGATGCGAAGACGCTGCATACGGGTTTGGCGGCCCGCGCCGCGCTCCAGGCTCTGCACCTGGCTCGTCACCATGTCACTGGACCGGCATCGGTCTTTGAGGGCCGGTTCGGATTTTTTCAGTCGCATGTCCAGGCGGACCCGGTCGACTTTAACGCGATCACTGACAGGCTGGGTGACCGCTGGGAAGTTCTGAACATTGCCTCTCGGCCCTTCCCGTGCGGGCACTATATCCAACCCTATATCGACGCGGCGCTCGAACTACAGCAAAGCGAGGACCTTCGGCTCGATCAGATCGTATCGATTGAATGCCCAATGCCCGGCTACATGATTCCTCCGGTTTGCGAACCACGGGACGAGAAGCTGCGGCCGACAACACCCTGGCATGCGCGGTACAGCTTGCCGCATTGCATCTCGGAAGCTCTGTCGACAGGCGGGCTCGACAAGCATAGCTTCGATCCAGCGGCCCTCGCTGACGGCCGCTTTGCCGGCTTGGCTGCCAAGGTTTACGGAGTAACCGCAGAAACTAATGAGCCGCGGACTCAATGGAGTGGCGAGGTGCATGTTACCTCGCGCGACGGTACGAAGCGGCGCCATCGCATCGATCATCTGCGCGGAACGCCGCATAATCCGATGAATGAAGCCGATATGATCGAAAAATTCCGCCGCAATGCGGATGGTATTTTAACGCCTGCAGGGATTGATCACGTGGTGAACGCGCTGTTGGCCGTGGAGAAAAATAATAATATCGCCGCGTTACTGGAGACGCTTTGACCCTTAGCACCCTCGGCGTGGGGTTGTCATGCGCGATCCGGCCGCATTAGAGTTGCTACTGGTACGCCGTTTCTGGCGCATTAGTCTTGGGAGGACGGACCGATGGCACCGCATCTGTATTTGCACCGCAATATATGGGAATCGCGCGTAAATTGCGGCCCGCGCCGGTAATGCGGCGCGCCGCGCTGCGGCGGCCGAAGCCTCAATGGTCTGTATTTCCATCGCGGTGCTGAATCCCACACGCAAAATGCCTTAAAGGGAGAAGAAGAATGAAGCAGAGCAATTTCATCAGGGCAGCCGCCTTTTGCGCGGCCACGGTTTTCGCCATAACGGCCCAGGCCGAAACCAAGTGGCAAGGCTATACTTACACGCCGAAAATCGGCGTTCCCGAATATGATTTCCTTGTCCATATCGCCGACAAGGCGAAGGAGGCAACCAAGGGCGAGCTCGTAATCGAGGTGGTTCCCGCAGGCGCGCTGCCCATCAAGGGCAACGACGTCGCCAACGCCATTGCCGACAACATCATCCAGTTCGCGGCGGCGACCAGCGGCACCGTATCGCTGGTGCCGGTCTACGGCGTGTCGCGGTTCCCGATGCTGTTCCCGGACGAGAATATCCTGCGCAGCGGGCTGAAGAACACGCTGCAGCCGATCATCGACGCGGAGCTGTACAAAAAGGACGTAGTCGATTTGTGCATGTGGTGGTACCCGGCGCATTCGATCTGGACCGTCGACAAGAAGGTTGAGAAGCTGTCCGACCTAAACGGTATGAAGATACGCGTGACCTCGCCCCAGCAGGGCGCGTTCATCCAGCAGTTCGGCGCCATCCCCGTGACTATCGCCACCGCAGAAGTTGCGCCGGCGCTGCAGCAGGGACTTGTTGAGGGCGCCATCACCTCCGGAGCAGGGGCGCGGCTGTGGATCGAGAACATCAAGTTCAACTACCACCTGCTGCTGAACTACGGGACGTCGTTCGTCGTCGCGAACCGCGAGGCCTTCGAGGATTTGTCGGACGACCACCAGAAGGCGCTGCGCGGCATCGCCCAGGAGCAGTGCAACTGGGTGACCGAGACGCTGGCTTCGCAGGAAGCCGGGCTGATGGACAAGTTCCAGAAGGACGGGCTGGTCGTCACGCAGCCTGACGCGGCCGCGCGCAAGCTTGGCTTCGAGAAGGCGCAGATCGTGTGGGAGGAAGAAGCCGCGAAGATGGGCGCCGTGGGGCAGGACGCCCTCGCGAAGCTGAAGCCCGCGGCGATGCGCAACTAGGCCGCGCGCCTTGGACGCAAGAGTGTCACCGCTGGACCGGTTCGACCGGTTCCTGGGAAGGGTGAGCCGTGTCGGGCTGTGGGTGAGCGCGCTCATCGCTATCGCCATTGTGGGCGTCGTCTCACTGGAGGTGGTGCTGCGTACCTTCTTTGGTACGACCCTGTTCGTCGTGGAGGAATTTGTCGGCTACCTGATGGCCGCCTTCACGATGTTCGGCTTGGCGCACGCCCTGCGCTCGGACAACATCCTGCGGGTCGAGGTGGTGTTCGGCCGCCTCGGCCCCCGGGCGCAGGCCCGGTGTATTCTGCTGTGCCATGCAGTGTCGCTGGTTTTCATGGTCATTCTGGAGCACCAGCTGATCCGGCTGGTCTATACCTCGCACCGGCGGGAGATCGTCTCGGTAACGCTGATGAGCTTCCCGGTGTGGATCCCACAGTCGCTGATTGCGCTGGGCGGGGCGCTGCTACTGGTATCGCTAGCCAACGAGACGCTGCAGCATGCCCGCCGCCCCGGCAGGCGCTGGGAATTGCGCGACGCGGAACAATCCGGCGGAGGCCGACACTATGTGGGCCATTGAACTTTCCATCGCGGGCCTCGTCGTCCTCGCCCTGATGCTGACGGGGATGTGGATCCCCTTCGCCGTCGGCATCGCGGGCCTCATTATCATCTGGCTGGAGGCAGGCACCAACGGCTTCCGGGCGCTTGGTCTGATCTCGTGGAGCACGCTCAGCAGCTTTACCCTTACGGCGCTGCCACTGTTCATCCTGATGGCGGAAATCCTGTCCAATGCCGGGCTGGGATCGCGCTTTTATAACGGCACCGCGTTGCTGGTGCGGCGGTTGCCTGGCGGGCTGCTGCAGACGAATATCCTCGGGTCAGCTCTGTTCGCATCGATCTGCGGGTCCAGCGCCGCAACCGCAGCGACCATCGGCACCGTCGCCCTGCCGCAGCTTGACGCCCGCGGCTATGACCCGAAGCTGAGCTGCGGTTCGCTGGCGGCCGGCGGCACGCTGGGCATCCTGATCCCACCCAGCCTCACCATGATCATCTACGGCACGATCACCGAGGTTTCCATTGCCAAACTGTTCATGGCCGGGGTGCTGCCGGGGGCATTGCTGGCGGGGCTGTTCTCAGTTTATGTCGGGGCACGGGCGGTGATTTCGCCGCAGATCGCCCCGCGCGAGGATACGCCGGCAGACCCTGCGGAAATCCGCCGCGCGCTCTTCGATCTGGTACCCTTCCTCGGCCTGATATTCATGGTGCTGGGAACGATCTATTTCGGCATCGCCACGCCGACGGAATCGGCCGCGCTGGGTTGCGTGCTCGCCTTTGCGATCGCCGCCGTGTCCGGTGGGCTGAGCCGCGCCGTGCTGATGCGGGCATTGCAGCGTACCGTGGAAACAAGCGCGACGCTGCTGTTCATCATCCTGGGCGCCTTCTTCTTCGGCTACGGAATCGAACTGGGCGGCATCGGCACATCGCTGGTGGAATTCATTTCCGGGCTGGGCTTCGATGCGTTCACGTTCCTGCTGATCCTGATGGGAGTGTACATCATCCTTGGCTGTTTCCTGGACGGCGCGGGGATGATCGTCCTGACCGTGCCGCTACTGCTGCCGGTACTGGAAGCCTTGCAGGTCGACCTTGTCTGGTTCGGGATATTCGTCGTCGTGATGCTGGAGATGGGCATGCTGACGCCGCCCTTCGGCCTGAACCTGTTCGTGGTTCAGGGCATCTCGCGCTGGGGGCTCGGCATCATCGTGGCGGGCACGGTGCCCTTCGTGTTGATCATGATGGGCTTCATGGTGCTGCTGATGATCTTCCCCGAAGTAGCGCTGTGGCTGCCGTCCCGCATGTGAGACGGCAGCCGGTACCGGGAGTCTGTGTCGGTATCAGTAGCAGGCCACGGCGTAGACGTCGTGAACGCCGTCGGGCAGCGGGTGGTCCTGCCAGGTGGCGCCGCTGTCCTCCGTACCGATAACCTGACCCATGCGCGTCACGCTGTACAGCCCGCCGGGATTTGTCGGATGTGCCGCGAGCGACATGATAGTGCTGTCCGCCTCGACGTCATGGTCGATCCGCTTCCAGGTCTGTGCGACGTCGTCACTGCGGTACAGCGATCCCGCGGTGCTGAACGCCGCCTTTGACAACGCGGCGTAAAATACCTTTGGGTCGTGCGGCGACACGATCACGTCGCGGCAATAGGTCAGCGGCGAGTATTCCCCCACCGCAATATCGTTCCAGTGCGCCCCCTGGTCGTCGCTGCGGAAGATGCCCATGCGGATGCCCAGGAAGGCGGCGTCCGGCGCCGCGGCGCTGATCGCCATGGCATGGGTATCGAGCATGCCCTCGCAGACGCCGCAATGCCGGCCGCCCACGTTGCTCTGCAGGTGGGGAAGCTGCGCCAGTTCCATCAGATGACCGGAAACGTCCGTCCAGGTCTCGCCGCCATCGGTGCTGTGTAGTGCGCCGCTGACTTCCAGCCCGACATAGACCTCGTCGGGTTTCGCGGGATTGAACGTGATGCAGATCGTCCGCGTGTCGAAGCCCTTGCGTTCGCAATGGGCCGGCGATACGACCTGCGGCAGGTGCTGCCAGGAGGCGCCGCCGTCGGTACTGCGGTACACGGCCACCGGCGCGGCGCCGCAATAGACGATATTCGGCCGGGTTGGATGCACTTCTAGAGCCCAGATGATCGCGCCCTTATGTGGGAAGGCTGGCTTCTGCCAAGTCTCGCCACCGTCGGTGCTCCGGTAAGGTCCGTCCTGGGTGCCCACGAATAGACACTTCGGGTCGGTCGGGTGCTGTGCAATGCAGCGCACTTCCGCCCCCTCCGGAAGGCCGCCGCCCACCGCTTCCCAGGTCGCCGCGCCCGGCCGAAGCCGGTACAGCCCGCCTTGATAGCGCCCCGCATTCTTTCCCTCGCCCTTTCCCGCGCCGGCAAAGACCGTGCTCTTGTTGCTTTCTGCCACTGGTTCCCTCCTGAGACCGTTTTTGTTGGTAGATGAAACTCTTCGCTTCCATAGCGGCGCGGTCAACCCCCAGGCGGGAGGATAGTGATATCGAATGCAGTTGAGATTTTCTACCGAGGTCCGTAGCGCAAAGCGGTAGTCAGAGCAGCCTGACGAGGAACGCCCGCTATCCGACGAAGGAGCCGCCCGCAAGGCTCGCACGCTGCCAGCGACAGGGGGTCCGGGCATCGAACTGGACCCCGATTATCGAAACGATCGACGGCATCGCGGCGCGGCACGAGGAAGACCGCGGCGGCGGAATAGGAGAGCGTCCACAACGAGGCGTCCTATGCCGCGATTACCGCATCCCCCTTGATCGTCACCCGCTGCATGTAGCGCCGGAATCCGTGATAGTCGTTCACCGCGCGGTGGTTGACGCATCGATTGTCCCAGAACGCGATGGAGCCTACTTCCCATCGGAAGCGGCACGTGAATTCAGGCCGCCCCATATGCCAGGTCAGGTAGTTGCGGATCGGCGCGCTTTCCTCGTCGCGCATCCCTGCAAGACCCCGCGTCGTACCGCCGTAGGAGAAATACAGGCTGGTGCGCCCCGTTTCAGGATGGCGGCGAAACAGCGGGTGCTCCACGGTCGGGATATCGTCCGCCTTGAAACCCTGCTGCAGCGCCCGGTTGCGCGCCCGTTCGAACGGGTATTTGTTCAGCGTCTTCACACCAGCCAGCATCGCCTTCATCCCCGCGGACAGCGCGTCATAGGCCATATACATGTTGGAAAACATGGTGTCCCCGCCATAGGGCGGAGCTTCCTTGGCGTAAAGGATCGTGCCCAGAGCAGGCTCTGCCGTGAACATCTGGTCGCTGTGCCAATTGTCGCCAATGGCCATGCGTTCGTCGGGCTCCTTGATCAACTCCCACACGCCGGGAGCGCCGGGCAGCGAAGGCTGGTGCGGATGCACATGGATATCGCCCCAAAGCTCAGCGAAATTCAGAAGCTGCTGCGGTGTCAGGTCCTGGTCGCGGAAGAAGATGACGCCATATTCCAACAGGACGCGGTTACAGAATTCATATACTTCCGGCGTCAGGTTTCCCGCCAAATCGATATTCAGGATCTCCGCCCCGCAGGCCCCCGCCAGCGGCCGGATTTCGACGTTTTCAAAAGATGTATGACTCTTCCCGTCCATAACGATCCCTTCCATCGCCTTTGGCAACCACCATACGGCATGTCTCATTGCTCGAACGGAAGCACTCCATCGGCTCCAGAGTCAACTTTCGGGCGGCAGGCGCTTATAGTTATTGTCAGGTTAAAATAGCGGAACGGAATTTTCATCCGCCGAGGCTATGGGACGGGCAGAGACGGCTCAAGCCATTTTGCTCTGACATTGCCGACGAAGCCGCAGCGCATTGCGGCGATGGCGGCTTCAGAGCCAAGGTCACCGCGGCACGCAGCTAACGGACAGGCAAGCGTAACCGCGGCGGAGTTCGCCAGCGGATACGGGTTGACGGCTGTCAGGCCGCAGGGTCATCCTCTCCTGCCGTGCGCGACTT
>JBBDQU010000070.1 GCA_040905865.1 Alphaproteobacteria bacterium | reverse complement strand
GAGAATTGAATCACGACCGCGCGACGCTGGGAAGGGTTTTTCCGCAGCCTGTTAGATGGCTGCATTGGAAATGAACCTGATGATATTGCAGATGATCTGAAAGAGGCTCAACGAAGGAAGGCAGAAAATATCCCTCCTGGCTATATGGATGATAGCAAGGCCGGATTAGGCTTTGCTGGCGACTACTTAATGTGGAAGCAAATACTCTCACACGGCAAGGAGAAACAAAATTCCGTGATACTTGTTACTTCGGAATCTAAGGAAGACTGGTGGGAAAAGAAGAGCGGAAAAAGGCTCAATCCGCGCCTTGAACTCCTGCAGGAGGCTTTTGAGAAGACAGAGCAGAAAATCCTGATTTACCACACTGATCAGTTTCTCAAACTGCACCAAGAGAGAACTGGAGGTATATCTGATGAATCAGTATTGGAAGAAATCCGAGAGTATTCTTTGGCTAGGGAGCCTGCGGTCAGCGTCAGTCAGGAAGTGGATACTGCTGGCAAGAGTTCAAACAGTGGAAGGCTCAGAATAACTATTGCGCGGCCTGTTAGAAATTTCACAGGCACGGGTCGACTTGAGCCAAATTTGTCCAGTCCACCAGGTGTGACGGCAAGGCTGGAAGAAAGCCCCGACGAGGCCCCAGAGGTTCGGGTAAGGGCGAAAACTGGAACCACATTTGATTTCAACATTCATGTGTATTCCGATGAACAAGACAAGATGCTTCCAGTTGGCGAATACTTGCTCGTATATGAAGCCTCTTGCGGTGCGCAAAGAGAGGATATGGGACGGGAGGAAGCCTCCTAGTAGGCGTTCCGTCAATTTGCGCGATTAGTCTTCGCGGTCCAGTCTTGTTTTTTGCGATGCCTTCGATAGCCGCTTGGTACCCATCACCCCATTCATGTTACGTTCGCCATCACAATACGCGGCGAATGCGGCTGTCCCGCGCCGCCTTGCGAGATGGAGCGAACGCCATGACCACAAGCCACAAAAAAACCGGCCGCTGCCTCTGCGGGGCCGTTCATTTCACGGTGGAGGACGCGCCGGAGAGCATCGGCGTGTGCCATTGCGCGATGTGCCGGCGCTGGTCGAGCGGGCCGTTCTTCGCGCTGCATTGCAAGGGGGCCGTGGCGTTCGACGGGGAGCGGTATGTCGCGCGCTACAGATCCTCCGAATGGGCCGAGCGCGGGTTCTGCCGGGTCTGCGGCACCAGCCTGTTCTATCGCATTATCGACAGCGGCGAATATATCGTCAGCGTCGGGGCGCTGGACGACCAGGGCGGGTTCGTGCTGGACAGCGAAATCTTCGTCGATGAGCAGCCGGATTTTTACGCCTTCGCCAATGCGACCACGAAAATGACCGGGGCCGAGGTCTTCGCATTGTTTGCGCCGGACGGTGATGGCGACAAGCCGGAATAGCGGTGTTGCCCGGCGGTTGCTATTTTTCTTGAAATATGCTAATATTCCTTTTTGTATTTTCAGAGCGGGCGCGAAGGTGTCCGCCGCCGCGTCGGGCCGCCGGGCGTGATTCCGCCGGGCGACGGCGCCTGTCCGGGCGGCGCGGCTGGCGAAAAGGGCAGGGCCCGGCGTTCCGATGTCATGGGATGTTAAGCGATGTTAATCGATGTTAAGCGGGGCAACGTTTTTTTGCGGGGATGGCGCCGCTGCCTCTTCACCTTGCCCTGAATCCTCTTTTGGGAGGATTCAGCCTCCAGAGGAGAGGGTTCCTAAAAAAGTGGCGAAGCCGCCATTTTCTCCCTCTCTACCCCTGGGGGTGGCGAGGGTCGGGGTGAGGCGGGGGTTTCGACGCACTGGAATGGGGGGATGCCGACAAAAGCCAACAAATGCAAACAAAAGCCAATCATCCGGCAAATATTCCGGTCGCGCGCCGCCTCAGCCGTGGCTGTGCCCGCTGTCGAGCCGGAACAGTTTCGCCGCGTTGCCGCCGAGGATCGCGCTGGTGTCGATCTCGCTGAAGCCGGCGTCGCGCACGATGTTGCAGGGCGCCATGTCGCCGATGGGGAAGGGGTAGTCGGAGCCCATCATCAGGCGGTCTGTCCCGACCTTGCCGGCGAGGAATTTGAGCGCCGCCGGATCGGACAGCACGGTGTCGAAATACAGGTGCCGGAAGCCTTCGGTCGGGTCGGCGAACTGGCCGGGGTGGATCGCCGCGTTGTGCTGCAACCGGCCGAGCATGAAGGCGAGCGCGCCGCCGCCATGCGACAGCACCACCTTCATGCCGGGGTATTTCAGGAAATGCCCGGCATAGAGCAATCGCGCCACCGCCGTCGTGGTGTCCAGCCCGCGCCCGGCGGCGTTGATCAGCCCGTAATCCAGCAGCCGCGGGTCGCCGCAGCCGAACATCGGGTGGATATACAGGATCGCGCCGAGTTCCGAGGCGGCCTCCCAGAAGGGGTCGAGGTCCGGGTCGTCCAGGTTGCCGGAACCGCCATGCGGCTGGGTCCCGATCATGATGCCCCTGTGCCCGGCGGCAAGCACCTCGCGCAGCACCTGCGCCGCCAGGTCGCCATCCTGCAGCGGGACGCTGGCCAGCGGCGCCAGGAAGGGGGCGTCGGCGGTGGCCTCCAGCAGGGATTCGCTGAGATAGCGGCTCCAGGCGGCGCCCTCCGACGGCGGCAGTTCATAGCCGAAACCGTCCAGCCAGCCGCCGGTGACCTGGATATCGATGGCGTTCCCGGCCATCCATTTGCGGCGCGAGTCGGCGTCGCGCAGCCGGCCCATCACCGGCCGGGTCGGCGTGCCGCCGGCGAAGGCCAGCTTGAAGGTGTCGCCGTCATGCATGACATCGACATTCGGGAAGGACACCCGGCCGCCGGCCAGCGCCTCGAGCATCTTCTGCGGGATGTAATGGGCGTGGATATCGACGATCACGTTTCGTCCTCCGGTTTGCCGGGCGACGGGGCGGCGGGGTGCTGATGCAGCGCTTCCTCGACGGCGGAAAGCCGCATCGGCAGTTCGTGCAGCGATATGCCGAGCGGCGCCAGCGCGTCGTTGACGGCGCTGTTCATGGCGGCGGGCGCGCCCAGGTAGCCGCCCTCGCCCGAGCCCTTCTGCCCGTGCGAGGTCAGCGGCGAGGGGGTGCAGTGATCCGTGTCGCGGATGTCCGGGATTTCATGGGCGGAGGGCAGCAAATAATCGAGGAAGGTGCCGGACAGCAGCTGGCCATCGTCGGTATAGTCGAATTTCTCGTACAGCGCCGCGCCGATGCCATGGGCGATGCCGCCCATCATCATGCCGCGCACGATATGCGGGTTGATCACCGTGCCGCAGTCATGGGCGACGGCGTAGTCGAGGATCTCCACCCGCCCGGTCACGCGGTCGATCTCGACCAGCGGGATATGCGCCTGAAAGGAAAAGCAGGGATAGATCTGCACCTCGCCCCTGTCGTTCGGCAACTGCCCGCCGCCGGGCACCGCATGGACCTCGATGGTCTGCAACCCGGGTTCCAGGTCCGGCGGCATGCGGTGCAGTTGCCGGTGCGCGATGAACACGACCTCGTTCCAGGACAGCCTGCGGGCGGGGGCGCCGCGCACGGCGAATTCGCCATCGGCGTATTCGATATCGGCGTCGGCAACGCTCAGGTCATGCGCCGCGATGCGGATCATCCGGTCGCGCAGCCGCCGCGCCGCCTTCGATACCGCCGTGCCCAGCATGATCGCCATGCGGCTGGCCACCGGGCCGCGCGTCGGCAGGGCCTCCAGCGAATCCAGGTGCACGACGCGGATGCCGTCCGGGTCGCGCTCCAGTTCCTCGCCCGCCACCGTGGCCGCCAGCGTCTGGTGGCCCTGCCCGGCGGTATGGGTCGAAATGCCGACCGTGATCTGCCCCTGTCCGTCGATCTTCAGCAGCGCCGATTCGACGAAGGTGGTGATCCGGATCTTCTCGTTCAGCAGGTGTTCGAAGATATTGTTGCCGCCGCCCGGCTCCAGGCAGGTGGCGATGCCGAGCCCGGCCAGCCGCCCCTCGGCGCGCATCGCGTCGCGGCGCGCGACCAGCGCATCCCAGCCGGCGAAGGCGAGCACCTTGTCCAGCACCGCGTGGTAGTCGCCGGAATCGTAATTCGTGCCGGAGGGAATCCGCCACGGGAATTCGTCCCGCCGGATGAAATTGCGCCGCCGCACCGCCAGTCGGTCCATGCCGAGCGCCCGGGCGATCCTGTCGATGCCCATTTCGACGGCGAAATTGGTCGGCGCCTGCCCGAACCCGCGCACCGCGACCTGGCTGGTCTTGTTGGAGGTGACGGAGGTGACGTCGTATTCGATGCTGTTCATCCGGTAGGGGCCACACAGCGCGGAAATCGGCTTGCCCAGCTGCTGGATGGCGCGGCCGGGATAGGCGCCGACATCGTCGACGACCCGCATCTTCATGGAACGGACGAGCCCGTCGCCGTCAAAGGCCATCGTGATGTCGAACAGCCGGTCCGGGCCGTGCGCGTCGCCACCGGTCATGTTGTCGATGCGGTCCTCGATCAGCCGTACCGGAACGCCCAGCTTGCGCGCCGCATAGCCGGTCAGGACGGTCTGCTTGATGCCGCGCTTGACCCCGTAGCTGCCGCCCACATCGATGTAATTGTGTACGCGCACGGCGTTCAGCGGCAGGCGCAGGGCATCGGCGATCTGTTCCTGGTATTGCGGCATCTGGATCGAGGCCCAGACCTCCAGCATCTCGTCCTTCTCGCTCCAGCGCGACACCACGCCGAAGGTTTCGATGGGTACCGCCGAGGACCGGCCCCAGCGCGCCCGGTAGCTGATGGTGTGTTCGGCGGCGCCGAAATCATCCGCCACCGGCCCCCAGGTGAAGGTCTTCTTCAGCAGGATGTTGGAGCCGTGATCCGGGTGCACCAGCGGCGCGTCCGGCTGCATCACCCGCTCGATCCCGATGGCGGCGTCCAGCGGTTCGTATTCGACCGCGACCAGTTCGGCGGCGTCCTCGGCGATATAGCGCGAATCGGCGACGACGGCGGCGACCCATTCCCCGGCATAGCGCGTCATGTCCAGCGCCAGCGGATGCCAGCGGACCCCCGGCAGGTCGACCCCGTGATACAGGCGGTCGGTGTGCGCCGCCAGCTCCGCGCCGGTGATCACGTCCAGCACCCCGTCCATGGCCAGCGCGGCGCCGGTATCGATCGACAGGATTCGGGCGCGCGGATAGGGGCTGGAGACCAGCGCGACGTGTTTCGTATCCGGGTGCCGCACATCCTGCACGAAGGCGCCGCGCCCGGTGACGAAGCGGCGATCTTCCCTTGTGCGCCGGGGACGCGAGATATAGCGGTAGTTGGCGGTCGGGCTGTCGTCAGCCATTGTCCGCCCCCGCGTTCCGCCGCGTCGCCGCCAGCCGGACCGCCTCGACGATCTGCTGGTAGCCGGTGCAGCGGCACAGGTTGCTGCTTATCGCCTCGCGGATATCCGCGTCGCTCGGGTCCGGGTTTTCGTCCAGCAACCCCTGCGCCGCGATCAGCATGCCCGGCGTGCAGTAACCGCACTGCATGGCGTGGCAGTCCCGGAAAGCTTCCTGCAGCGGGCTCAGCCCGCCATCGGGCCGGACGAGGCCTTCCACCGTGGTGACCGACGATCCGTCCACCTGCACCGCGAAGATCAGGCAGGACCGGACCGGGACCCCGTCCAGCATGACCGAGCAGGCGCCGCAGACCCCGTGTTCGCAGCCGATATGGCTGCCGGTCAGGCCCAGTTCGTCGCGCAGGCAGTCGATCAGCGTCATGCGCGGCGGCAATGACAGGCGGACCGGCCTGCCGTTCACGGTGAATTCGATATCGATGGGGGCGGTCATGCGGCCGCCGCCGCCAGGGCGTCCCGCAGCGCCCGCTGGACCAGGTGCGGCGCGGCGCGGCGGCGGTAGGCGTCGCTGGCATGGGTGCTGCTTTCCGGGTCGATCAGGCCCGGAACCGAGGCGACGGCTTCGGCGATCGGTGCGTCTGTCAGCCGCTTGCCGACAAGGGCGTCTTCGACCGCCGGCAACCGCAACGGCGTCGGCGCGCATCCGCCAACCCCGACCGCCGCCCTTGTACAGATCCCGTCGGCATCCAGCGCGATTTGGGCCGCGGCGCTGACCAGCGCGTAATCGCCCCTGCGGGGCGCGATTTCATGGAAGCCGCAGCCGGTGACGCCGCTCCAGACCGGAAAGCGGATCGCGGCGAGGATCTCGTCGGGCGCCAGCGCCGTCATCATCGGCCCTTCGAAGAACCCCTTCGCCGGGGCCTCGCGCCGGCCGTTCCTGCCGTGGATGACGAACGTGGCGTTCAGCACGAGCGCGACCAGCGGGATTTCGGCGCTGGCGTCGCCCAGCGCGATGCTGCCGCCGATGGTGCCGCGATTGCGGGTCTGATGGTGGCCGACATGGGGCAGCGCCGCGGCGAGCAGCGGCAGCTTCCGGGCGGTGACCGGGTCCTTTTCCACCGCGCGCTGACGGGTTCCCGCGCCGATTTCGACATGGTCGCCCCGGTCGCGGATGCCCTGCAGTTCGGCGATCCGGCTGATATCGACCAGATGGGTCGGCCGGGCCAGCCGCATCGCCATCATCGGCACCAGCGACTGGCCGCCGGCGAGCACGCGGCGGTCGGCATCGTCGCCGGCGCCGGCCAGCAGGGCGCAGGCTTCGGCCAGCGTCGCCGGGCGGAAATAGTCGAAGGCGGCAGGTTTCATGTCACTCCCCCGCCGCGACGTTACGGGCTATCGACCGGCGCGACAAGCCGGCGGTTTGCCCGCGACCAGATCGGCCAGCGCGGCGGCAACAGCGGCGTTCCCCTCCCGGTTCAGATGGCCGTCTCCGGGGATGAAAAAAGCCTCGGGCCTGATATCGGCGGTGTCCGCGGCGCAGCTCAGCGTTTCGCGCGCGTCGAGGAATGTCTGGCCGCGCTCGCGCAGGGTTCCGGTCAGGAAATCGTAACGCCAGTTGCGCGGCTTGGTGAAGGCCGAATGACCGGTGAAGACGATCCAGCGCAAATCGTGCCGGCGGCGTTCGGCCTCGGCGATGATCTCGCCGATCAGGTAGCGGTTCAGCGCGATTTTCTCCCGGCGCTGGCAGGGGGCTTCCGAACGGTCGAAGCCGGTCTGGATCAGTTCCGCCAGCGACCGCAGGACCGCCAGCGCATAACTGTCGATGAGTTCGCCGGTGTCGGGGGCCGCCGCGTCCGGCGCGGGTGGCGGCACCAGGGTGTAGCCGGTTTCCGTCTTCTGGAAGTGCGGCTTGGGACCGAAGAAATAGCCCAGGACCGACCGGTCCAGATCGGTGGTCAGGATGCCGATGAAAACCGGGCTGCCGGGGGCGATATCGGCGGCTTTCTGCCGGTAGCGCAGCCATATCTGGTCGACGCCATAGCCCGGCACGCCGTAATTCAGGGACTGCCGCGCCGGGTTCGCGGACTCGAACAGGGCCGGCACCGATCCGTCCGGTTTCCCGACCCCGGCAACGAAGGAATCGCCGAAGAACCAGGCCTTGGGGCGGCCGTCGATCGCGGCGGGCCAGCGCAGCCCTTCGGGATTTCCCGCCGCCGGCTGCCCGACCCAGCCCAGTTCCGCATCGTAGACCTTGTTGGAGAACGCGTTGCCCGGCGCTTTCACCAGCCGGTAGAACGTCTCGCCGCAGACGGGATTGGCGAAATAGGACGGGTTGGTGAGCAGGCTTAGCGGTACTTCCCTGACAATGCCGATGCGGATCGCGACTTCGAGGAGAATCATCACGACAACAAACTGGCCGAGGATGAGTCCGTTCAACCGGGCCGTCTCGGGCAGGTTGGCGCGAATCAGCGATGCGACGCCCCATGCCGCCGCGGCGGCGCCGACGCATATCATCGCGGCGAACAACGCGATCCGCGCCGTCGTGGAGATGCCTGAATGCTGCGCGGGAAGGTCGATCAGGACCGCCTGCCGGACCGCGGGGTCGAGCAGGACCGGCGCCAGTCCGTACAGCGTCCAGATGCCGAAGCCCAGGAAGGCGGCGCCGTAGAAGAAACTGAACGTCCGGTGGATCCGCGTGGTTCTGATCAGAGGTACGACCATCGGGTGCCTTCGTATTGTGTGTGCCGGGTAACGCGCTAGACTGTGCCTCTGTCCCAACGAGAAGGGGAGCGGGCCATGCCGTCCGTCCTGACGGAAGAACAGCGACGGGAATATCATGAAAACGGGTTCGTCGTCGCCCACGCGATGTATCTGCCCGCAGAAATCCGTTACCATGCGCCGCAGGACATCCCGGACGATACCGCAAGAGCGACCTGAGCCCGGACATGTCCAGACAGGATCATCACGACCGTTTCAGCCTGTCCGGCAGGACCGTGCTGGTCACCGGGGCCGCGCGGGGGCTGGGCTGGCGCATCGCGCGGGCCATGGCGGAAGCGGGGGCAAATGTGCTGCTCAACGGCCGCGACCCGGCGCGGCTGGCGGACCTGTCCTCGGAACTCACGGGCGAGGGACTGTCATCGGCCGTGGCCTGTTTCGACGTTGCCGATCGGGATGCCGCCGATGGCTGGATCGCCGTGCATGGCGCCGCCGTGGATATCCTGGTCAACAATGTCGGTCTGCGCCATCGCAAGCCGCTTGCGAGTACGCCGCCGGATGCGTTTTCCCGGATGCTGGACGTCAACCTGACCGCCGCCTATGGCATGGCGCGGGGGATGGCGCCCCTGATGGCGGCGAAGGGCGCGGGCGTCATCATCAATGTCACCTCCATCGCCGGGCCTGTCGCCCGCGCGAACGATGCGGCCTATACGGCCGCCAAGGGCGGGCTTGCGGCGCTGACCCGGGCGCTGGCGGTGGAACTGGGGCCGGCGGGCATTCGCTGCAACGGCATCGCGCCCGGCTATTTCGCGACCGAGGCGAACGCGGCAATGGTCGGCGATCCCGGCGTAACCGCGCTGCTCGACAACCGCGTGCCGCTGCGGCGCTGGGGCGACCCGGTGGAAATTGCCGGCGCCGCGGTTTTCCTGGCGTCACCGGCGGCGAGTTATGTGAACGGCCAGGTGCTGACCGTCGACGGCGGCATGACGGCGTCGTTTTGAGGGACACGGGGAGGAGGATGTCATGAACCGGTGGCAGGTGGGCGACATTAAAATCACCCGGGTCGTGGAACTGGAGGTCGCGGGCGGCAGCCGCTTTATCCTGCCGGCCGCGACGCGCGAGGCGGTGCGGCCGATTGCGTGGCTGGCGCCGCATTTCGCCGATGCGGACGGAAGGCTGATCATGAGCATCCATGCGCTGATCGTGGAAACGCCGGACCGGCGTATCATGGTCGATACCTGCCTTGGCAATGACAAGCAGCGCACGATCCCCGGCTGGCATATGCGCCACGGGCCGTTCCTGGACGATATCGCGGCGGCGGGTTATCCGCGCGATTCCATCGACACGGTGCTGTGCACCCATCTGCATGTGGACCATGTGGGCTGGAACACGATGCTGGTGGACGACAAATGGGTTCCGACCTTCCCCAATGCGCGCTACCTGATCGGGCAGAAGGAATGGGACCACTGGAACGGCGAAGGCGCGGCGCAGCGGCGCGGCGACGACATCATGGGCGATTCCGTTCGCCCGGTCTTCGATGCAGGTCTCGTCGATCTTGTGGAAACGGATCACGCGGTTGCCGACGGGGTCTGGCTGGAACCGACGCCCGGCCACACGCCGGGGCATGTCAGCGTGCGCATATCGTCGCGCGGCGAGGATGCACTCATTACCGGCGACTGCATCCACCATCCCTGCCAGATGGCGCGGCCCGACTGGGCCAGCAGCGCCGACAGCGACCCGGAGGCGGCGCGCAAAACAAGGCTGGGGCTGCTCGACCGCTACGCCGACAGCCCGGTCCTGGTCATCGGCACCCATTTCGCCACGCCGACCGCCGGCCGGATTGTGCGGGACGGCCTGGTTTACCGGCTGGATGTGTAGCGCCGCGCCGCGCCGCACCGCTTTGCGTGTCGGGGTCGGCCGCGCCATGAATTCAGGGTGTTGCGGCTCGCGCAGTACTTTCCCCCGGCAGGCCGGGCATTGCGGGCATCTTCGCGCCGCTGGTATCCGCGCCCGAAAAATCCGCTTCCGCGATAGCCGCTTCCCGGAAATCCGCGCCGCGCAGGTCCGCGCCGGCAAGCCGGGCATTGTGCAGCGCCGCGCCCTTGAACTGGGTTTCGCGCAGGTCCGTGTCGCGCAGATCGGCATCGCGCAGGTTGGCGTCCTGGCAATTGGCGCCGCGCAGGTTGGCGTGCCGCAGGTCGGCGCCCTTGAGGCTGGCGTCGCGCAGATACGTCCCGTCCAGCGCGGCGCGGCGCAGGTCGGCGAAATCCAGCCTTGTGCCGCGCAGGCTTGCCTGGCTGAGAATTGCCTGGCACAGCACCACGTCGGTCAGCACCGTGTCGCGCAGGTCCGCATTGCTCAGATCCGCGTTGATGAGGTCCGCGAGGTTGTCCAGCACGGCCCCGCGCATATCGGCATAGCGCAGATCCGCGTCGCGCAGGATCGATTCGCTGAAATTGGCGCCGCGCAGGTCGGCGCCCCGGAAATTGGCGCCGGCCATGCGGGCGGAACGCAGGTCGGCATCGCGCAGATTGGCCCCGCGCAGGGCGGCGCCGTACAGCGCCGCGCCGCGCAGATCCGCGTATCGCAGATAAACGCCGCGCAGATCCGCATGGCTCAGGTTCACGCTGCGCAGATCGAGTCCGGCGCCGCGCTCCTCATAGCGGGTATTGCGATGCAGCAGGAAGGTGACGATGGCCTGAATGTCCGGGGCCAGATCCACGGTGTCTGAATCCGAGGCGTTACCGGGTTTCCGGCCCAGCGGCGCGCGCGCATGGCGGCGCAAATGGCCGGTCAGGGCATCCATGACCGCCCAGTAGTTCCGGGCGGATTCCCGCGCCTCGTCCTTGAGCTTCTCGATCGCCCCGACGCGGATCGCCGGGTCGCTTTCCCGGTCCAGTTCGTCCATTGCCGCCTGCAGCGGGGATGTCGACTGGAATTGCGCAATGAAACGGGACTGGCGGCTGGCGGTCCGGTGCTGCCGGCGGCGCGATTTACCGCGAATCCAGACGATCCAGGCCAGCACGGCGAGCGTCACGACGCCCGCCGCAATTGCGGCAGCCTCCGTGGATGTCCAGATGGCGGGATTTGACCAGGGCGTCTCAGACATGCGTGACTGTTAATGCCAAATCGGGTGCAAGTAAACACTTTGATGTTGCAAGGAAATTCCGGTTGCATCCCAGGGACGCAACGATGCGCCCGGCGAAAAAATCCGCGCCGGGCCGGAAGCCGCCTATGGCGTTCCCCGTTCGCGGGATTTGCTCTATGACTGTCCCGAACAGGACAGATCGATGGGAGAGACAATGAAATACGGTTTTGGCGTCCCGACAAGGGGACCGATGGCGAACCCCCGCGATATCACCGCGATGGCGAAAAAGGGCGAAGAACTCGGATTCGACGTGGTGTTCGTCAATGACCATATCGTTGTGCCGCGCGATGTCGGTTCGCGATACCCCTATTCGGGCTCCGGCGAATGGCCCGGCGGCGCGTCGGGCGAGGCGATGGAGCAACTGGTCCTGCTGTCCTATCTGGCGAGCGCGACCAGCCGCATGCGGCTGTTGACCTCGGTCATGGTTGTGCCGCACCGCAACCCGGTAACGACGGCCAAGATGCTGGCGACCATCGATGTGCTTTCCGAAGGGCGGGTCGCGGTCGGATGCGGCACCGGCTGGATGCGCGAGGAATTCGAGGCGATCGGCACCGATCCTTACGAGGAGCGCGGCGCCGTGACCGATGAATATCTCCGGGTATTCAAGACACTGTGGACCGAGGAAAACCCGGAATTCGCCGGAAAATACGCCCGGTTCGGCAATATCACCTTCCTGCCGAAACCGGTTCAGAACCCCCATCCGCCGCTATGGATCGGCGGGGAAAGCGGCCGCGCGCTGCGCCGGGTCGCCGCCCTGGGCGACTGCTGGTATCCGATCGGCAACAATCCGCGCCAGTCGCTGGACAGCGTGGAAAAATACGCTGCCGGCGTCGACGCGCTGCACCGGGCGCTTGACGCGGCGGATCGGGACCCGGCCGGCGTCGATCTGGCCTACGGCGCCAACTGGTACGGCGACGGCTCGCGCCAGGCTTCCGCCGATGGCGGCCGCATGGCGTTCACCGGCGAAGCGGGCGAAATTGCCGCGGATATCGCCGGATTCGAGGCGAAGGGGCTGCGCAGCATCATGCTGAATTTCCAGGGAGGCAGCCTCAGCCAGACCCTCGACCGCATGGAGCATTTCATTCGCGATATCGCGCCGGCAGCATAGAACCGCGACGGTTACCCCTTTTGGGTGACGCTTCAGGCGGTCCGAATTGGCTCAATGCCGGCATGAGTCGCCGCAGAGCGATGACACGGGCGCGAGAGGGCGCAATAGAGAGTGAGAAAGCACATGCCTGACCTGACAACGCATGGCGCGGATCTTCGCGCCATCGCCGATACCTATCGCAACCGGCGCGATGCCGGTTTGGTGGATCATACGGCCTTCATTGCAGCGATTATCACCTATCGTCAGCGTCACCCGGATGTGGCGCGCAACGAGGCCGCGCTGATCATCAGCCAGTTGATCGACGAATACCCCAATGACCAGGAAACCTGCCATTAGATCAGAGCGTGGTTTTGCTGGATTCGCGTGTGGCGAACCTGTGTATGAGCTATTGGCCAACCCGCGCGGGAGAGGGTTACTCGACCGTTGCACCCGCTTGATGCGCCGGTGCTTGAAATGATTGCATTCCCTGCCCAGATAACTGGTCATCAATCGAGTGCTGTTGGCGTTCGGCTGTGCGGAGTGCCGGTTTCAGGGCTCCGGAAATCATTGGCCACTCGCTCAAATGAGGAGGAGACGCCGCGCCATGCCACGTGTGTCGATATTCAGCAGTCCGTTGTTGCTTGGTTTTGAACAGTTCGAGCAGACCCTAGACCGGATTTCGAAAGTACCGGCAGAGGGATATCCGCCGTACAATATCGAACAGACGGGCGAAGACAGCCTGCGAATTACGCTTGCTGTCGCCGGCTTTGCCGAACGGGAGTTGTCCATTCAGCTGGAAAATAGCCAGCTTGTGGTCCGCGGCCGGCAGATGGATGACGAAAAGCGGGTGTACCTGCATCGCGGCATCGCCGCACGGCAGTTTCAGCGTAGTTTTGTGCTTGCTGAAGGCATCGAAATTGTCGCCGCGGTGCTCGATAACGGGCTGTTGCACATCGAATTGCTGCGCCCCCAGCCCCAGGCGCGCGTAAAGACAATCCCGATCACGACGCGGGATACGCCGGCAAGCGCAATGGGCGTTTCAACCGGCGGCGGTAACCACGGAGATGGCCATGCAAACTGACACTAGATTTGAACGTCTTTCCGATGAGGCCTTCGCGCATCTCGGTCTGCAGAATGTCGCCTATATCAAGGCGATGGAAATCGACGGGCATATATACTTCATGCTGACATCGGCTGCGGGGCAGGACATTCTGGCGTCGGACAGCCGTGCCGCCGCCATCCTGGCCGCCGACGAGCGCGGTCTGGTCGTCCTTACGGTGCATTGACCGGGTCGGAGCGCATTATCCTGTGAAGGTGCTACAGGTCCTGATCGGAATGCGTGGATCTGCCTCAGGCCGCGAAGCTGGCGGCGTTTCCGGTGAAGACGTGCAGCAGGCCCTCCGGGCTGTCGAGTTCCCGAAGCCTGTTGCACGTGGCTTCGTCGCGGAAAATCCGCGACAGTTTCGTCAGCGTCTTCAAGTGGTCGGCACCGGCGTTTTCCGGCGCCAGCAGAACAAAAATCAGGTCGACGGGCTGATCGTCCGCGGCATCGAAATCGATCGGCTTTTCCAGCCGGGCGAAAAACCCGTAAATCCTCGTCAGTTCCTTCAGGGTACCGTGCGGTATCGCGATGCCGTGGCCGACTCCCGTGGAGCCGAGGCGTTCACGCTCCAGCAGGGCGTCGAATAGCGCCTGGGCGGCAAGGCCGGTTTCCTTGGCGGCCCGTTTTGCGAGGTCCTGCAGCACCTGCTTTTTTGACGATGCAGGCAATTCCGGGATGATACTATTGGCGTTGAGGATTTCGCCGAGTGCTACCAATTACAGTCTCCACTCACGATCCGGATGTTCCGCTGTTTCCTTTTGGATCGATCCAGCCGATATTCCCGTCGCTGCGGATATAAACCATATTTGTACCGCCATGCGCCCGGTTACGAAACATTAACGCTGGTTGTCCCGAAAGGTCCATGCGCATCACGGCTTCGCCGACGCTCAGCGATTCCACCTCGGTCTTCATTTCCGCGACGATAACGGGCTGGTCTTCGGCCTCTTGCCCTTCTCTTTCTTCGCCATGTGGCTCCAGCACGTAATGCTGCGCCGCGATTACGGCAATCGACTCGTCCTTGCCGCGATGGTGGTCGCGTAGCCGGCGCTTGTAACGCCGCAACCGCTTCGCCACATGGACAGCCGCGGTGTCGAAGGCCGCATAGGGGTCTTCCGAGCTGCCCTGGCTCTGTATCATGATCCCCTTGCCGACATGGACCGTGATATCCGCCTTAAAAGCCTTGCCTTCGCGCGTCATGGTGACATGTGCGTCGGTCGGATTATCGAAATATTTGGTTACGATTGTCGGCAGGCTTTCCTCGATATGGCCGCGCAGGGCGGCGCCGATATCGAGTTGCTTGCCATTCACGGAAAGCTGCATGAGCGGAATAATCCGTATGTCTGTTGTGCACGTGTTCCTGGAGCGTATTCGCGCTACCCATCTTCGAGGGGCGGGAACATAGTGACGCCGTAAGTCGGAGTCAACAATACCCGGGCCAGGTTGACAGATCGTAAAGAGGCCCTTGCCTCATGGCCTTTCCGGCCTGTCGCGCGCCGTCTGGCGGGAGTTGCCGACGCTGCGACGCGGGCCGGCGCCGGGCTACCGGACATCAGGTTTGAATGGTACCGCGACAGGTTCCATTCAAAAACGATCCGATCTATCGCACCATTTGGGATTTCTGTCTTTTCCGGTGGATTGACGATGGAATTTTCAATGCTTCCCGGTATTTGGCTACAGTCCGGCGCGCGATGTCGATCCCGCTGTCGTTCAGCAGTTCCACCAGCCGATCGTCCGAATATACCGTATCGGGGGTTTCTCTATCGATCAGGTTCTTGATCCGATGCCGCACCGATTCCGCCGAATGGGCGTCGCCTCCGACCGCGCTGGCAATCGACGACGTGAAAAAATACTTCAGCTCGAAGAGCCCGCGAGGGGTGGCCATGTACTTGTTTGTCGTAACGCGGCTGACCGTGCTTTCGTGCATTTCGATCACTTCCGCGATATCCCGCAGCACGAGCGGACGCAGGTCATCGACGCCGTTGACGAAAAAGCCCTGCTGCTGGCGGATGATTTCGGTGGCGACCTTCAGGATGGTATTGGCGCGCTGGTCCAGCGATTTGACCAGCCAGCTGGCGGACTGGAACCGCTCGGCAATGTATTCCTTGTCTTCCCTGGTCTTCGAACCCTTGCTGACGGTTGCGTAGTACGAGGTATTGACCAATACGCGGGGCAGAGTCTCCGGATTGAGCTCGACAATCCAGCCGCCATCGGGCCCGGGCCGCATCAGGATATCGGGGATAATGGTCTGGGCAACCTCGTGCTCGAAGACGAGGGCCGGTTTGGGATTGAGGGCGCGAATCTCGGCGATCATGTCGGCGAGGTCGTCCATATCCACTTCGCAGATTTTCAGCAGGCTCTTCATATCCTGCCGAGCCAGCTTGTCCAGGTTGGCCAGCAACGCTTCCATCGCCGGGTCCAGCCGGTCTTTCTCCCGCAGTTGCAGGGCGAGGCATTCGCGCAGGTTCCGGGCGAAAATGCCCGGCGGATCGAATTTCTGCAGCGTGGCCAGAACAGATTCGATCCGGGAAAGCTCGCAGTTCAGGGTTTCGGCAATCGTCTCGAGATCGCCGGCAATCCAGCCGGATTCGTCGAGCGAGTCGATCAGGTGCACGCCGATAATCCGTTCCACAGGATCGTCGATATCGACGTTTAACTGTTCGGTCAGGTATTCCCGCAGCGACTGTTCGGTGGCGATCGACGATTCGAAACCGTTTTCATCATCGGGTACGTTGCCCCGGCCGCGGTTCCCGCCGATATCGGCGAAGGCCGCCGGGCCATCGCCGGATACATCGACGACGCCGTCAGGTTCGTATTCGTTGCCATAGTCCGCATCCAGCGGCGAATCGCTGTCGGACGGCATATGCTCGGCATCCGTCAGTTCGACCGTATCCGGGGTATCCGCACCATCCGTGAAGCTGTCTGGTTCGGGCGCCTCGCCGGTGCTTTCCGAGGAGCCGTCGCGGTTGTCCTCGCGTTGACTGTCCGTTTCCCTGGTATCGCGTTCAAGCAGCGGGTTCTGTTCCAGCTCCGTCTCGACAAAGGCCGACAGCTCCAGGCTCGACAGTTGCAGCAGCTTGATCGCCTGCTGCAGTTGCGGTGTCATGACCAGTGTCTGGCCGAGCCGCAGTTCCAGTCGAGGGGATAGTGCCATCAGTTAACGAGCCGCTGGTCTGTTCGATGCCTAAAGACTGAACCGTTCACCGAGATAGACCCGCCTGACTTCGGCGTGGCCCACGATCTCGTCCGGGGAGCCCTGCATCAGGACCATGCCGTCATGCAGGATATAGGCGCGCTCAACGAGGTCCAGCGTCTCACGGACGTTGTGATCGGTTATCAGGACCCCGATACCCCGGTCCTTGAGATGGAAGACCAGTTCGCGAATATCATGCACGGCGATCGGATCGATGCCGGCCAGCGGTTCGTCAAGCAGCATGAAGGCAGGCTGCGACGCCAGCGCACGAGCGATCTCGACGCGGCGGCGTTCGCCACCGGACAGCGCCAGGGCGGGCGTACGGCGCAGATGGGATATCGAGAATTCCGCCAGAAGCGCATCCAGCATCACCTCGCGCTGGTCGCGATCCGATTCCACGACCTCCAGGACCGCGCGGATATTGTTTTCCACCGTCAGGCCCCTGAAAATGGACGCTTCCTGCGGCAGGTAGCCGACGCCCATGCGGGCCCGGCGATACATGGGCAGCGCTGTGACGTCGGCGCCGTCCAGCGATATGGTGCCGTAATCCGGCGCGATCAGGCCGGTCACGATATAGAAACAGGTGGTCTTGCCGGCGCCGTTCGGGCCCAGCAGGCCGACGACTTCGCCGCGCTGGACCTTGAGGCTCACATCGCGCAGGACCGGCCGCTTCTTGAAGCTCTTGCCGATATTGCGAACGACGAGCCCTTCGTTATTCGTGACGAGCTGAGGGCTGGCGCCATCGCTTTCGGCGTCGCCGGCGAGTCCGTGCTGCACCAGGCTATTGCCCGGCCATTTTATCGCGCCGCGTTCCGGCGGTGTCTCGGTGCTGTCGTCTTCCACTGTCCCCATGCTTTCTGCGCATTACTTTTCCGGTGTGAACAATCCCCTGACACGGCGGCCGTCGCCCACCAGACGGCTGATGCCCGTCACCAGATTGACTTCGGCACAATTGCCGTTGAGCTGGTTCTTTCCCCGCGTGATCCGGACGTTCCCGCACAGGGTCGCCAGCCCAGTGCGCGGATTATACACACCTTCTTCGCCCTGAGCAATTTCCGTGCCAGTGGTTATCAAAACGTTACCAAACGCATCGATCTGGCGGATCTCGCGCTTGTCGTCCTGGGTGATGTGCGCGGTCAGGATATCGGCGCGAAGCCGGCCCTTTTCGCTCACCACGATCGCCTCCCCCCTGGCGACCGCCAGTTGTCTGGTGTCCCAGTATTCCAGCGCGTCGCGCGCCGTGATCACGGCGGTGGCCGTTTCGAGCTTCAGGTTGCTGCCGACGAGCACGAGCACCGATTCGTTGACATGATAGACGCCCTTGTCGCCGAAGGCCTTACCGCTTTCGGCCGTGATTATGACCTTGCCATCGGCGTCGATGCGGTAGATATCCTGTCCTTCGCCGTCCTTGCCGTCCCGGTAGAACGCGGTCAGGGTATCCGCCCGGATTTCGACGCCGTCCCGGCTGGCCCTTGCGTCGCCGCGCGCGATATAGGCCTTGGTGTCGCGCTGCCACTCGATGCCGTCATTCGCCTCGATATTGACCGGGCTCCTGCCGCCCTGACCCGTCACGCTTTGCGCGCCTGCCCCGGAAAGGCCGCTGATGGCGATCAGAAGCCCCAGAACAATACCCGCGCTGTGCAAATTCATGATCCGTCCGTAGATTTCGGTATCAGGGTCAAGCGTGATTTCCCCGTAAACACGACACGTTCGCCGCGGTTGTAGATATGGAATCCTTCGGCCTGCAATTGTCCGAACGGACCCTGGCCCGCGATGGGTTCGACGCCTGTCGCATCGCCCGCGGCAAGATCGATGAAAGCGCTTTCCGTCCTGAATTCATATCCGCTGTCATGAAACAGGTTGACCCCGCCCGAGAGTTCCAGAATTTGCCGGTCGCGGTTGAAGCTGCCCGCCACCGCAGTCAGCGCGACCCATGCGCCGTTGCTCAGTTCGATGTCGGCCTTCGGCGCGTCCAGCGCAATGACCACGGAATCCGCATTCGCCTGGTCGGCCGAGTCCGCCGTGATCGTATAGTACCGTTTGCTGGCATCGGCGCCGGTGAAGCGGGCATTCACCATGCGCAGGTTTTCCGCGTCGGACCGGTCGATATGCGCGGGGCCCAGCCGGAACCGGTTCTCCTGTTCGTTCAGTTCGGGCCAGATCACGACCAGCGCGATGATCGCCGTGGCGATCGTCGGCAGCAGCACCTTGGTGATGCCCACGAACCGGCCATAGAGCGGGTTATAGGCGGGCCGTTGGCGCCGGAACGACAACTGGGCGAAGCTCCGCCCATTGTTGTCCGCCGCCCCGGGGGGCGCCGCGTTATCTGATCCCGGCTCGGAGACAGTCATGGATATGCAGAATACCGACCGGGTGCCCGTCATCGGTGACAAACAGGCTCGTGATCGCGCGTTCGTTCATCAGCGACAACGCCTCGGCGCCCAGCGCCTGGGCCCGGATTGTCGCCGGGTTGACAGTCATGATTTCCGCGGCGGTCCGGCTCAGCAGCGAAGCGGACATGTGCCGCCGCAGGTCGCCATCGGTGACGACGCCCTTCAGCAACCCGTCACGCCCGATGATTCCGACACAGCCGAAGTGCTTTGCTGTCATGGCCAGTACGGCGTCGCTCATGCCGGCATCTTCCGGCGCGAGCGGCAGTTCGTCGCCGGTATGCATCAGGTCGGAAACCCGTTGCAGGCTGGACCCGATCTGGCCGCCGGGATGCAGCACCCGGAAATCGGTGGTGGAGAAGCCCCGGCGCTCCAGCAGGGCGACCGCAATGGCGTCGCCCAGCGCAAGCGCCATGGTTGTCGATGTCGTCGGCGCCAGGCCCATCGGGCAGCCTTCGGGAATCGGCGGCAGGATAAACGCGATATCGGCTACATCCGACATGGTGCTGTCGGCGCCGGACGTGATAGCGATCAGCGGGATGGAAAACCGCTTGGCGTATTCGAACAGGTCATAGAGTTCCCGGGTGTTGCCGGAATTCGACAGGGCGATAATCGCGTCGTCGCGCGCGATCATGCCAAGGTCGCCATGGCTGGCTTCGGCCGGATGCACGAAATAGGCGGGCGTCCCTGTCGATGCCAGGGTCGCGGCGATCTTGCGGGCGACATGGCCGCTCTTGCCCATGCCGGTCACAATCACCCGTCCGGTTACTGCCGACAGGACGTCCAGCGCCGCGGTGAAGCGGCCGTCCAGCGAGGCGGAAAGCGCGTTGATGCCGTCTGCCTCCAGCTTGAGGACACGGGCTGCTGAAACAAGGTCGGTTGCCGCTGCGGATTTTCGCGTATTGGCGTTCGATGAACTCAGGGTATCGGTCCTTTTGGTGGGCGTGTCGCCCGTGGGGCGATTCGGTTGCCGTATCTACGGTTTGGGGCGGGTTTCCTGCCGAATCGCTCAACAGGAGTATGCCGGGATTCGCCAAAAAAGGAAACACGGCAATCCAGCGGTTCGGTACGGTCAGCTATGGGCGAATATATCCTGTTCGTCCCAGCCGGCAAGGTCGAGTTCAGCCCGGACCGGCAGGAATTCGAAGGCCGCCTGCGCCAGATGCATGCGGCCTTCGCGCGCCAGCATTTCGTCCAGCCTGGCGCGCAGTTCATGCAGATACAGCACGTCGCTGGCCGCATAGGCCATCTGCGCGTCGGTCAGGGTCGCCGCGCCCCAGTCGGAGGACTGCTGCTGTTTCGACAGGTCGATCCCCAGCAGTTCCCGGCACAGATCTTTCAAACCGTGCCGGTCCGTATAGGTGCGGACCAGCTTCGAGGCGATCTTCGTGCAGTATACGGGCCCGGTTTCGGCGCCCAGCCCCTTACGCAGCGCAGCAATGTCGAAACGCGCGAAATGGAACAGTTTCAGGACCTTCCTGTCGGTCAGCAGCCGTGCCAGGTTCGGCGCATCGCAGCCGCTGGTCGGCATCTTGACGAGGTGGCAGGTGCCGTCGCCGGCGGAAAGCTGGACCAGACATAGCCGGTCGCGGTGCGGATCCAGGCCCATGGTTTCCGTATCGATAGCGACGCTGTCGCCGAAATCGACATCGCCGGGCAGGTCGCCCTGATGCAGTACTATCGTCACGAACCGAATTTCCCTTGCGTTGCGGCGCCGTCGCCCGACGCTGCCGCAGCGCTGCCGTCTGAAGATGGTGCCCAGGAGAAGACTCGAACTTCCACGAGGTTGCCCCCACAGGTACCTGAAACCTGCGCGTCTACCAATTCCGCCACCTGGGCCCAGCGGCGTGATAGGCTGGCGCGCGGGGCATGTCAATATATTCGCAACATGTTTGGTATTACTTTTTGGAAATGCCAGCTTCCGGCCGCGGCAGCTTTTCCGCTGGCGTTCTGGTCGACCGGCGATAATATGCCGGCCACGGCGCGGCGCCCTGGTGTCCGGCCGGTCTGGTGCAAGGGGATGGGATACGATGAAACAGGTCACGGTATTTGGCGGTTCGGGCTTTATCGGCCGGCATCTGGTCAGGCGGCTTGCGGAACAGGGCTGTATCGTGCGCGTCGCGGTGCGCGATGCGGCCGGCGCGAATTTCCTGCGGCCGATGGGCGATGTCGGGCAGGTGACGCCGGTGATGACCAATATCCGCGACGATGCGGCCGTCGCTGCCGCGGTGCGGGACGCCGATGCGGTCGTCAATCTGGTCGGTATTCTGTTCGAAAGCGGCCGGCAGACCTTCGAGGCAGTGCACCGGGACGCCGCCGCCCGCATCGCGCGTCATGCGAAAGCCGCCGGCGTCGACCGCCTGGTGCAGATATCGGCGCTCGGGGCATCCACCCGGTCACCGTCGCGCTATGCCTGGTCGAAGGCGGCCGGCGAGGAAGCGGTTCTGGCGGAATTCCCGGGCGCGACGATCCTGCGGCCCAGCGTCGTGTTCGGTCCGCAGGACGAATTCTTCAACCGGTTCGCGGCGATGGCCCGCATGCTGCCGGTGCTGCCGGTATTCGGCGGCGCCTGCCCGATATACGGCCGGGCCAATGCCGGTCCGGACGACGACGGCAACCGGTTCCAGCCGGTCTACGTCGGCAATGTGGCGGATGCGATCATGGCCGGCCTGACCCGCGACGATACTGCGGGCAAAATCTACGAACTGGGCGGGCCGACGGTATACAGCTTCCGCGCGCTGATGGAACTGGTCCTGCGCCAGACCGACCGACGCTGCCTGCTGCTGCCGGTGCCCTTCTGGTTCGCCGGCCTGATGGCGGCGTTCCTGCAGTACCTGCCGAAACCGCCGCTGACCCCGGACCAGGTGACGCTGTTGCGGACGGACAATGTCGTGACCGGCGAATTGCCGGGCCTGGATGCCCTGGACATCGCGCCGACCGCGGCGGAAGTCATCCTGCCGACCTATCTGGACCGGTTCCGCCGGGGCGGACGGTTCCATGCGGCGGTGCGGGCGTAACCGGTATCCTGGCGATCAGGCATAGACCCAGTAGAGCAGCCCGCCGGCCAACAGGATCCGGTACAGCACGAAGGGACCGAACCCGGCATGGCGCAGCCACTGCATCAGCGCCCAGATCGCGACGATGGCTGTGACGAAAGCCAGTACGGCCGCGACGGCCGCATCCCAGCCCAGCGCCAGGTCGCCGGATTGGTAGAGGTCATATCCGCTCAACACGCCGGCGCCGATGATCGTCGGGATCGACAGCAGCAAGGAAAACCGCGCCGCATCGGCCCGTTCCATGCCCAGGAACCTCGCTGCCGTCATGGTGATGCCGGACCGGCTGGTGCCGGGGATCAGCGCCAGGACCTGCATCAGCCCGATGAACAGCGCGCCGCGCCAGCGCAGGTGTTCTATCCGGTGCACGGTCATGCCGGTCTTGTCGGCAATCCAGAGCAGTATACCGAAACCCAGCGTCGCCCATGCGATGATTTCCACGCTACGCATATACGATTCGATGAACGGCTTGCCGAAATATCCGGCGATGATGACCGGAATTGTCGCCAGGATGACCAGCAGTGCCAGTTTTCCGCCCCGGTTGCTGCGACCGCGCATCATGCCCAGCAGTCCGGCGGTCATTTCCCAGATGTCGCGCCAGAAATACAGCATCACCGCCAACAGGGTGCCGACATGGACCGCGACATCGATGACGAGGCCCTGATCCGGCCAGCCGAGCACCTGCGAGGTCAGGATCAGATGGCCCGACGAGCTGATCGGCAGGAATTCGGTGACGCCCTGCACCAGCGCCAGAACCAAAATATGGTAGAGTATCACCCGAGTCTCCCCAGATACGGGTCATGTTATACGCATATTCCGATGGAATCGCGTATAAGTATTTTCAGGCTGCGACGATTTTACCCGCAACCCGCGACTTGCCGCATTCTCTTCCTATTTCGGGCCGAGGCCCTAATATAGCCGCCATGCATCTGCTTTATCACCTCTGGCTGTCCCCTTTCAGTCGCAAGGTCCGTCTCGTGCTTGGCGAGAAGGGGCTGGATGTGACCCTGAAGGTCGAGAAAGTCTGGGAAAGGCGCGACGAGTTTCTGGCCCTGAATCCGACTGGCGAGGTGCCGGTGCTGCTGGATCCGGACGGCATGGTGCTGGCTGATTCATGGGCCATTTCGGAATATCTGGATGAAACCCATCCCGAACCGCCGCTGCTCGGCCGGACGCCGGCGATGCGCGCGGAAACCCGCCGCCTTGTCGCCTGGTTCGATAACAAGTTTTACGAGGAAGTGACCGTCAATCTGGTCGATGAAAAGATCATGAAGCGGTTTCTCGGGCTGGGCGAACCCAATTCGGCCGCCATCCGCGCCGGCAACCACAATATTCACTACCATCTGGATTATATCGGCTATCTGACGGAGCGGCGGCGCTGGATCGCGGGTGACGAGTTAACGCTCGCGGATATCGCGGCGGCATCGCATCTGTCCTGCGTCGATTACCTGGGCGATGTGCCCTGGGAAGATCACCAGGCGGCGAAGGACTGGTACGCCCGTATCAAATCGCGCCCCAGCTTCCGCTCCCTGCTCGGCGACCACATCCCAGGCGCGCCCCCGCCCCGGCATTACGCGGATCTGGATTTTTAAGGCTGGGACACGACGCTCTCGACCTGCGCCGCCGCCACTTCGCTATATCGCGTCAGCTTCCCATCGTCCAGATCGATGCCGAGGCCCGGCCCGGACGGCAGGGGGATGCTGCCGCTACTGATGTCGAGCCCGCGTTGTGGCGACCGTGTCGATCACCTTCAGCGGGCCCACGCATTCGAGCCCCGGCAGGATATTGCGCGAGGTGGCGCCCAGCATGATTTCCGCCATCGTGCTGAGATCGAGCCCGAACCCGTGCCCCAGCACGACCGGCAGGCCGGCGGCTTCCGCGGTGGCCAGCATGCGCGCGGCCGGCAGCAGCCCGCCGGCCTGCTTGATGCCGAATTTCACAAAGTCGGCGCAGTCCGCCTTGATGACCCGGACAAGGCTGGCATGGTCGCTTATGGATTCATCGGCCATGATCGGGATGCCCCCCTGCCGCCGGATCGTCGCGAGGCCGTCGAGGTCGTCCTGCGGTGTGGGTTGTTCGAACAGCTGCATGTCGCAGGATTTCACGGCGCGGCAGAGTTCCAGCGCCCCCGCCACGTCGTATTGCATGTTGGCGTCCATGCGCAATTGCATACCGCCGCCGACCGCGTCGCGCACCGCCGCCACCCGGTCGGCATCGTCGGCGACGCCGGAGCCGACCTTGATTTTCAGCGATCTGAATCCCGCATCCTGCCAGCGTTTCGCTTCGGTCGCGGCTTCGCCGGCCGGCAACTCGCCGACCCATCCGTTGAACTGCACCCGGTCCAGAACGGCGCCGCCGACATAATCATACAGCGCCATATCCCGCTGGCGGCAGGTCAGTTCGATGCAGGCGAGTTCCACGCCGGCGACCGCGCCTGGCTGCGCTGGCGTTAGTCCGGTGGCAATTTCCACGATCCGGTTGACGTTGCCCGGATCCTCCCCGATCAGCGCCGGGCCCAGCCGGTCGCGAATGGCATTGGCCAGTTCCGGCGCTGTGTGCGGGGACTTGGCCTTGCTGGACGGATCGATGCTGCTGATGCCCACCGCACCGTCCGTCGCCGTAATCCGCACCACGACGCAATGGGTTACGCTGTTCGACTTTCCGCCGCTGGTGAACGTGCCGACCAGCGGCATGCCGATACCGAAGACCTCAACCTTGCTGATTTTTGCGGTCATTCGGGCGCCACCGCGATGCAATCGATCTCGACCATCGCATCCGGGTCGAGCAGGGCGCCGACCTGCAGCATGGTCATCGAGGGGAAATGGCGGCCGATATGCGCCTTGTAGCCTGCCCCGATCTCCCGGCCGGCGGCCTTGTAGGCGGCGATATCGGTGACATACCAGTTCATATGGGCGATATGCTCCGGGCCCGCGCCCGCCGCTTCCAGCACCGTCGCAATATTGGCGAGCGCCTGGCTGGCCTGCGCGCCGAAGCCGCCCGCCGCCAGCACGCCGGTTGCATGGTCGCGGCCGATCTGTCCCGCAACGAAGACCTGACGCCCCGTGGCGGCGACGGCCCATGAAAACCCCGGCGCCCGCGGCCAGTTCTCCGGTTGAAAAAAGTCCATGACAGTCCTGCTCCCGAAATCGTTTGCGCGATGGCCATCCTGCCAGAGGAGACCGGCAGGGCCAAGCAGCAGGCAGGTCGCGGGGGCGGCTAATCCGCCTTCACATCCAGCAGTTCGAGGTTGCGCCGCGCCGAGTCGGAGGCCGGCGTGCCTTCGTGCAAATGGATCAGGCGCAGCCACGCCTGCCGCGCGCCGTCGGGATCGCCCCCGAGACGCAACTGGATGCCGTATTCCAGCAGCACGTCGGGCCGGTCGGGCGCAAGACGGTAGGCGGCCTCGGCATCCTCGCGGGCTAGCGGAAGGGCATCGACGAAGCGGTAGGCGCTGGCCCGCAGGATCAGCGCATCATAGCGGTTGGGATTGTCTTCGATCACCCGGTTCAGGTCGTCGATGGCCTCCCAGTAGTTTTTGGCGCCGGCCAGGGTCATGGCCCGGTCGACCAGCAGTTCCGGATCGTCGGGCGTCAGTTTCAGCGCGGCGCTCTGCGCGGCGAAGGCTCGGTCGTAATGTTCGGCGCGGAACCAGGCGGTCCCGGCCTGCCCCAGGATGGCGGCGCGGTGCGCATCGCTCGCGGGGAGTATGGCGGCGGCGAGGGCTTCGAGCCGTTCCGCCGCCTGGACGAACTGGTTCAGGCCAATCAGCGCAACCGCGACACAATGCTGCGCCGCATGACCGCCGCCCAGGTCCTGCCAGGCGAGCGCCACCTCGAAACCCTGGCCAGGGTCGGTTCGGGCAAGTCGCATGCAGTTTTCGTATTCCCGGTTTTCCGCTTCGGCGCCGAAGGCGGGCACCGGCAACAGGGCGACGAGGAGAAGCATGGCGTGCCATTGCCGGATCAGGGATTTCGCGCGGTTATGTCTTGAGCAGGCCATGGCCTAAAGTCATTATGCCGCTCCTTCTTTGCAAGACCGGATACCGCCATGCCGCATGAAAATCCGCCGCGCCTGTTCTGTTTCGGGCTTGGCTATTCGGCCCGGGCGCTGGCCGATGCGCTGCAGGGCGAAGGATGGCGGATCGCGGGCACCAACCGCGAAACTGCCGCGGCAGGGGCGGATGACCGCGCGATATTCGCCTTCGACGGCGCTTCGGCGATGCCGGACGCGGCTGCGGCGCTGGCGGGCACGACGCATCTGCTGTCTTCGGTGCCGCCGGGCGCGGATGGCGACCCGGTGCTGGCCTGGCACGCGGACGATATCGCGGCGATTTCCGGCCTGCGCTGGATCGGTTACCTGTCGACGACGGGCGTGTATGGCGACCGGCAGGGCGGCTGGGTCGATGAGGATTCACCCCGGGAGCCGACCGGGTCCCGGGGGGCGCGTCGCGTCGCGGCGGAAGACGGCTGGTTTGCACTGGGGGCGCGTTGCGGCGTGCCGGTGCAGAGCTTCCGTCTCGCGGGGATATACGGCCCGGGCCGCAATGCACTGGAAACCGTCCGGGGCGGCAACGCGCGACGGGTCGTCAAGCCGGGGCAGGTCTTCAGCCGTATCCATGTCGACGACATCGTCGCCGTGCTGCGGGCGTCCATCGAACGGCCCAATGCGGGAGCGGCCTATAACGTCTGCGACAACGAGGCGGCGCCGCCGGAAACGGTGATCGAATACGCCTGCGAACTGCTGGGGGTCGAACCGCCGCCGCCCGTGGCGTTCGAGGACGCGGAACTGTCGCCGATGGGACGCAGCTTCTATCGCGACAACAAGCGGGTGTCGAACCGGCGCATCAGGGAAGAACTGGGCGTGACGCTCAAATGGCCAAGCTATCGGGAAGGGCTGCAGGCGTTGCTGGCCGATTGCTGAGTTCGGCCACCGCGGCGCGAAGCTTTGCCAGGTCCGCCGGTTCGGACAGGCGATGGTCGCCGCGCTTGATCAGCGTGACTTCCACATCGTCCGAAGTAATGGCTTCCGCGGTGCGCAGGACATGTTCCACCGGAATAACGTGGTCCTGCTGGCCCAGCAGGATGCGGACCGGTCCGTCGAAGGGGATGGGCCGATCGAGAATCAGGTGGTCGCGCGATTCCTCGATCAACTGGCGGGTGATCGGATAGGGGCCGTCATCGTAGACCGACGGACGCATCCAGATTCCCTTGTCCTGAATCTGCTGTCGGGCCTCGGGCGGAATGGTCTTCCACATCAGTTCGGTCGTGAAGTCGGCGGCCGGAGCCAGCAGCACCAGCCCGGCGATGCGTTCCCGTCGCAACAGGGTCAGCAGCAGGGCCATCCAGCCGCCCATGGAGGAGCCGACCACAACCTGCGGACCTTCGGTGATATCCTCGAACACGGCGAGCAGGTCGTCGAACCAGGCGCCGATCGTGCCCTCGGCAAACGTGCCCGAGGAAGCGCCATGGCCCTGGTAGTCGAAGCGCGTAAACTGTTGCCCGCGCGATGCACAGAAGCTATCCAGCATCGTTGCCTTGGTCCCCGTCATGCTGGAATGGAAGCCGCCGCAGAACAGCACGCCCGGCAATGCGCGGCCGTCCACCCGCCCGGGTCGGTGGTGATAGGCGATTGTCGCGCCGTCCGCGCGTGTTAATATTGAGTGTGGCGTCAAGGTGTTGCACCTGATCCAGACCGGAGAATCGAAGCGAATATGAACGAACCTGCAGAAATTGTCACGGTGGAACACAATATTGCCGGTCGCCCCCCCACCGTGATGCAGGTGCTGCCGGCCCTGGTGACCGGCGGTGTCGAACGCGGCGCGGTCGATATCGCGGCGGCGCTGGTGAAGGAAGGCTGGCGGTCGATTATCGTGTCCTCGGGCGGGCCGATGGTGCGCGAAGTCCTGCGCGCCGGGGCCGAGCATATCGAACTGCCGGTCCATTCGAAGAACCCGTTTGTCATGCGCCGCAATACGCGAAGGCTTGCCGAACTGATCCGGCAGCATGACATCGACATCGTGCACGCGCGCAGCCGCGCCCCGGCCTGGAGCGCGCGCCGCGCGGCCCGGCAGGCAGGCCGGCGGTTTCTGACGACCTTCCATGCGACCTACAATCTGGGCCTGCCGCTCAAGCGCCTGTATAATTCCGTCATGGCGGATGGCGACCGGATGATTGCGATCAGCGACTATATCGCCCGCCACGCCATACAGACCTACCGTGTCGACCCGGACAAGATCAGGGTCATCCACCGTGGAGTCGACATCGACCTTTTCGATCCGGCGCGGGTCAGCGCCGAGCGGTTGATCCGGCTGTCCACGGACTGGCGGTTGCCCGACGGGGTGCCGGTTATCATGATGCCCGGCCGCCTGACCCGCTGGAAGGGGCAGAGTGTCCTGATCGAAGCGATTGCCCGGCTTGGCCGGGACGACGTCCGCTGCCTGATCGTCGGGGCGGAAAAAGGGCGCGGCAGTTACCGGCGCGACCTTGAAGCCCTGATCGAGAAGCATCGGCTCAACGGGATCGTCCACCTGGTGGGCAGTTGCAACGACATGCCCGCCGCGCTGATGCTGGCGGATGTCGTCGTTCACGCCTCGACGGACCCGGAAGGATTCGGGCGCGTCATCGCGGAGGCCCAGGCGATGGGCCGCCCGGTGATTGCCACCGATCACGGCGCCAGCGCCGAACTTGTGGATACCGGTCAGGGCGGATGGCTTACTGAACCGGGCAATCCCGATGCACTGGCGGGCGCGCTGTCGGAAGCGCTGGCGCTCGATCCGAACCAGCGGGTGGATATCGCGGTACGCGCCATTCGCCGGGTCCGGGAGCGTTTCAGCAAGCAGGCCATGGCGGCGGCGACCCTCGACGTCTATCGCGAACTTCTCGAGGATGCGCGTCACGAAGGCGAAGCTGCCGCGTGAGCCCCGCCGCGACGAATATTCTTGTGATCAAGCTTGGCGCGCTGGGCGATTTCGTGCAGGCGCTCGGTCCCTTCGCCGCTATCCGGCGGCATCATCCCGATGCCCGCATCATCCTGCTGACCACGTCGCCCTACCAGGCCCTGGCCGAAGCCAGCGGGTATTTCGACGATATCTGGATCGATGAGCGGCCAGGTTTTTGGCAGGTCCATCGGTGGTTGAACCTGAAACGCCGGTTCGCCGAGGGCGGATTTGGTCGTGTTTACGACCTGCAGACGTCGGACCGAACCGGTTTCTACTTCCGCCTGTTCAGCCGCGCGAAACCGGAATGGAGCGGTATTGCCCCGGGCTGCTCGCACCCGCATCTGAACCCGGGGCGCGACCACATGCACACCATTGAACGCCAGCGCGAACAACTGGCGGCAGCGGGTATCCGCGATGTCGCGCTGCCCGATCTGGGCTGGGCGGTCGGCGACATCGCGCCATTCGGCCTGGACAGGCCGTTCGTGCTTCTGGCGCCGGGGGGATCGGCGCATCGGCCGGCCAAGCGCTGGCCGGTCGCGGGATATGCCGCATTGGCGAACAGTCTGGCAGGCCGGGGGTATCAGCCGGTACTGGTTGGTACCGGTGAAGAAGCACAGCGGAATGCGGCAATTGCGACGGCTAGCGCGGCGGCCGTGAATCTGACCGGTCGCACCTCGCTGCTCGACCTCGCCTGTCTCGCCCGCGACGCGGCGGGCGCGGTTGGCAACGATAACGGGCCGATGCATCTTGTCGCGGCGGCGGATTGCCCCGCGCTGGTGCTGTTTTCCGCGGCATCCGACCCTGAATTATGTGCGCCGCGCGGCGCGTCGGTCGCGATCCTGCGGCGGGATAATCTGGCCGAGCTTGAAATCGCGGAGGTTGAAGCCGCAATACGCTTGCGTTAGTAGAAGTGCGCCGCGCGGCGGCAGAGACTGGAAACGGATAGAACCATGGTAGCGATTACACTTCCCGATGAGAGCGTCCGCCAGTTCGACGGCGCGATTACCGGCGCCGAACTGGCGGCCTCCATCGGACCGGGCCTCGCCAAGGCGGCGGTCATGGTCCGCGTGGACGGGACCGAACGGGACCTGACCCATGTGATCGATCAGGATGCACGGGTGGAAATCGTGACCCGCGACAGCGACGCGGCGCTGGAACTGCTGCGCCATGACTGCGCCCATGTTCTGGCCGAAGCGGTCCAGGAGTTGTTTCCCGGCACGCAGATCACCTTCGGTCCGTCGATCGAAGACGGATTCTATTACGATTTCCATCGCGCGGAGCCGTTCTCGACGGACGATTTCGAGGCCATCGAAAAACGGATGGCGGAAATCGTGGAGCGCGACGAGGCGATTTCGCGCGAGGTCTGGTCGCGCGAGGAAGCAACGAAGTTTTTCGAAAGCATCGGCGAAACCTTCAAGGCGGAGCATGTCGGCAGCCTGCCCGAAGACGCGGAAATTTCCCTGTATCGCCAGGGCGACTGGGTCGATCTCTGCACCGGGCCGCACCTGCCGTCCACGGGCCGGCTGGGCAAGGCGTTCAAGCTGATGAAGCTGGCGGGCGCCTATTGGCGCGGCGATCCGAAAAACCCGCAATTGCAGCGTATCTACGGCACCTGCTGGCGCACGGAAAAGGAACTCAACGCCTATCTGCATCGTCTGGAGGAGGCGGAAAAGCGCGATCATCGCCGGCTGGGCCGCGAAATGGATCTGTTCCATATCCAGGAAGAAGCCGTCGGCAGCGTGTTCTGGCATCCGAAAGGCTGGGCGCTGTACCGGACCTGCGAGGAATACATGCGCCGCCGGCTGGAAAAGGGCGGCTACGGCGAAGTGAAAACGCCGCAGCTCGTCGACCGAACCCTGTGGGAGCGGTCGGGGCACTGGGAGAAATTCCGGGAGCATATGTTCACCGTTGAAGATGAGCATGAAAAAGTGCTGGCGCTGAAGCCGATGAACTGTCCGTGCCATGTGCAGATTTTCCGCCAGGGGCTGAAGAGCTACCGTGATTTGCCGATCCGAATGGCTGAATTCGGGTCCTGTCACCGCAACGAACCCTCGGGCGCGCTGCACGGCATCATGCGCGTCCGGGCCTTCACGCAGGACGATGCGCATATCTTCTGCACCGAAGACCAGATCGTCTCTGAAACGGAGCGTTTCTGCGACTTACTGCTGTCGGTCTATCGCGATTTCGGCTTTGACGATGTCGCGGTCAAGTTTTCGGACCGGCCTGAGGTCCGCGCTGGCGACGACGCCACCTGGGACCGGGCCGAAAAGGCGCTGACCGAAGCCACCGAAGCAGCAGGGCTGAAATACACGCTGAACCCCGGCGAAGGCGCGTTTTACGGGCCGAAGCTGGAATTCGTGCTGCGCGACACGATCGGCCGCGAATGGCAATGCGGCACGCTGCAGGTCGATTTCGTCCTGCCGGAGCGACTGGATGCCTCCTATATCGGCGAGGACAGCGCGCGGCACCGTCCGGTCATGCTGCATCGGGCGATCCTGGGTTCATTCGAGCGGTTCATTGGCGTACTGATCGAACATTACGCGGGCCGCATGCCGCTGTGGCTGTCGCCGGTCCAGATCGTCGTGGCGACCATCACCTCCGATGGCGATGAATACGCGCAGGAAGTCGCGGCAGCCTGCACGGCCGCCGGTTTGCGGGTTGAATCGGACCTGCGGAACGAGAAGATCAATTACAAGGTTCGCGAACATTCGCTCGCCAAAGTGCCGGTGATGCTGGTTGTCGGTCAGCGCGAGGCCGAGGCAAGGACAGTCGCGATCCGCAGATTGGGTGGCAAAACGCAAGAAATTCTTGCACTTGACGCCGCGCTCAATACACTAAAGGCAGAAGCGGCGATGCCTGTATAGGCGGAGCGCTGCCGGATGCGGCGCCGTTGCTGTATTCGCGACCGGTAAACCGGTAATTATTGGCAAAAAACAGGAGGAATCTATAGCCCGTCCACCATTTAATGCCGCGCCGACGAAGAAGGGTCCGCGCGTCAACCGAGAGATTGAATCCGCCAATATCCGCCTGGTCGACCAGGATGGAGAGATGATTGGCGTCGTTCCTTTGATCGAAGGGCTCAACAGAGCCGATGCGGCCGGCCTGGACCTGGTGGAAATTTCACCGAATGCCGATCCGCCGGTTTGCAAGATCCTCGACTACGGCAAGTTCAAATACATTGCCCAGAAGAAGGCCAACGAAACCCGCAAGAAACAGAAGACCATCGAGGTCAAGGAGATCAAGATGCGTCCGAACATCGACAAGCATGACTACGATGTGAAGATGCGGTCGATGGGCAAGTTTCTGGGCGAGGGCGACAAGGTCAAGGTGACCCTGCGCTTCCGCGGCCGTGAAATGGCGCATCAGGAACTGGGACGTCAGGTGCTGGACCGGGTGCGCAAGGATTTCGATGAAACCGCCAAGGTCGAGCAGTTCCCGCAGATGGAAGGCCGTCAGATGATCATGGTCCTCGTGCCAAAGTAAGGCGCGGGGCCGTGGCGGGATTTGCGGTCAGCGATCCAGGAAGTCTGTTATTCGCTGGCCAGGGTTTCCGTGCAGGAAGGCCTTGGCGAGTGAATCGATACCTGCGTGAATGCCGTCGTCGATGGACATGCGCTCCCAGTCGCGCATGAGCTTTTTCTGCTGCCGCATACCGACGGGACCGTTTGCCATCATGCGGTCCACCGTTTCGGCGACAGCATCGTCCAGTCCGGCGGCGGGAACGCAGTGTTCGACCAGCCCCCAGTCCCGTGCGGTCGCCGCGTCGATGGCGTCGCCGCGATACAGAAACCAGGACGTCCGGCCCCAGCCGATCAGGCGCGGCAGCAGGGCGGCTTCGACAACCGATGGCAGATCGAACAGGACTTCCGGCATGGCGAAACGCGCATTGTCGGCGGCGATCCGGATATCGCAACTGACGGCGACCTCCAGTCCGGCCCCCATGCAAGCGCCGTTGATCCGCGCAATGACGGGGACGGGAAGGTCCCGGATTGCCTTGTTCGCCCGGGTCAGGCTGGTGATGTAGGTCCGGGCGGCCGATTCGTCGAAATGCCGCAATTCCTGCAGATTAGCCCCCGCAATGAAGGACCGTTCTCCCGCGCCGGTCAGCACGGCAAGGCGCAGGTCCTTATCGTCGGCGAGGTCGCGGAAGACCGTCTCCATCTCGCCGACCAGCGCGCTGGTCAGGCAGTTCGCCTTGGCGGCATTTTCCAGCGTTACCCGGGCGATGCGGCCTGCCGGCCGGGTCTCGATGTTGACGGATATCCGTGCCATGCCGGTTACTGCTCCTAAAGTGTCGCGCGCTTGGTGACGCCGCCGTCGATGGTGACGATCGTGCCACTGACCCAGGATGCCCTCGGGCTGGCGAGATAGGTGACGAGGTCCGCCACTTCTTCCGGTTTTCCGGCGCGGCCCTGCGGCATGTTTTCCAGGAATTCGCGCCAGCGGGTCCTGTCGCCGAATTTCTGTTCGGCGCGGGCTTCGCTGAGGGTAACCATGCGCTCGGTTTCGATCAGGCCGGGATTGACGCCGACGACCCGCACGCCCTTGTCCACGGATTCGCCGCCCAGCGCGACGCACAGCGCCATGAGGCTGGCATTGCCCATGGAGCCGGCGATATAGCTTGGCGTCGGCCGTTCGCCGGCGGTGCCCAGGACATTGACGATCACGCCGCTGCCCCGCGCGATCATGGCGGGATAGACCTCCCGGATCAGGTTGACATAGCCCAGGACCTTCAGGTCCCAGGCGGTGCGCCAGGTCGCCTCGTCGACCATGTCGACGCTGCCGAAGGGGATGGCGCCCGCATTGTTCACCAGAATGTCGATTCCCGCCGTATCGCGCGCCAGCTGCCGCATCCGGTCGCCATCCGCCAGATTGCCGGCATGGATCGTGACCTGCGCGCCGAAATCGCGGTTAATTGCATCGCGGGCGGCTTCCAGGTCCGCCTGGGTGCGGGACGCCAGATGCAGGCTGCAGCCTTCCTCGGCGAGTTGCCTTGCGACGGCCAGGCCGATCCCCTTGGATCCGCCTGTGACCAGCGCGGTTTTTCCCGCCAGATTCAAATCCATCATGCCCCCCTGCCTGAATTGTGTCGGGCCGCAATGTGGCGCGGCGATGGGCCGCAGGTCAAGCCGCGCCCGGCCTTGCGCCGCCGGCCTTTGGGGGGTATAAGGCGCGCCTCAATAAGGCGGCTGTGGCCCTGGGTATGCCCTGTGCGTCAAATAACGGTCAAAACCGAAAACGTATTAACACATTCGATCAGAGGAAACCGAAATGCCCAAATTGAAGAGCAAGTCCAGCGCCAAGAAGCGATTCCGCGTTACGGCCAAGGGCAAGATCCGGTTCAACAGTGCGTGCCTGTCGCACATGCTGCGCCGCCGGTCGCAAAAGATGAAGCGTACCAACCGCGGTACACAGATCATGGCCGACTCGGATGCCCGGGTGGTCAAGCGACATTTCCTGCCTTACCTGTAGCCGATAGGAGTCCGATACTATGTCTCGAGTAAAACGGGGCGTGACAACGCACGCCCGTCACCGCAAGGTCATCAAGGCCGCCAAGGGCGCACGGGGTCGTTCCAAGAATACCTTCCGGGCCGCCATACAGCGGGTCCACAAGGACCTGCAATACGCCTATCGCGACCGCCGCACTAAGAAGCGCGATTTTCGCCGTCTCTGGATCCAGCGCATCAACGCGGGCGTCCGGCAGCACGGGCTGACCTATTCCGTGTTCATCAACGGTTTGAAACTGGCGGGAATCGATCTCGACCGCAAGGTCCTGTCCGACCTAGCGGTCCACGAACCCGATGCGTTCCAGGCCCTTGTCGTGCAGGCGCAGGCCGCGCTCGCCGAATAACGCCTTTACCCTGCGGCCAGGCCCCGGCGATGGAAAATCTCGACGAGTTGCGCGAACAGCTGCTATCCGCCGTTGCATCGGCGGATAGCCTGGACGCGTTGGAGGAAATCCGGATCGCCGCGCTTGGCCGCAAGGGCCAGGTTACGGAACTGATGAAGGGTCTGGGCAAGCTGGACCCCGAACAGCGCAAGACGGCGGGCCAGTCGCTGAACGCGGTCAAGACCGCCGTATCAGCGGCAATCGATGCGCGGCAGGGCGGGCTGGCCGCCGCCGCGCTGGAAGCGGAACTGGCCGCGGAACGGATCGATATCAGCCTGCCGGTGCGCCCGGAAAGCGAAGGGCGGATTCACCCGATCAGCCAGACCTTCGATGAGATTATCGCCATCTTCGGCGAAATGGGCTTCAGCGTCGCCGAGGGTCCGGATATCGAAGACGATTTCCACAATTTCACGGCGCTGAATATTCCGCCGGAACATCCCGCCCGGCAGATGCACGATACCTTCTACCTGGCGGAACGCGCCGATGGCGAACGCCCGGTATTGCGGACCCATACCTCGCCGGTGCAGGTCCGCACCATGCAATCGACCACGCCGCCGCTGCGGATCATCGCGCCGGGCCGGACCTACCGGTGCGATTCCGACATGACCCACACGCCGATGTTCCATCAGGTCGAGGGGCTGGTCATCGACAAGACCAGCCATATGGGGCATCTCAAGGGCTGCCTGATCGAATTCTGCCGCGCCTATTTCGAGGTACCCGATGTGCCGGCCCGCTTTCGGCCCAGCTATTTCCCGTTCACCGAACCGTCGGCTGAAATGGATATCGGCTGCAGCCGGTCCGGCGGTGAGCTGAAAATCGGCGCCGGCGACGACTGGCTGGAAATTCTCGGTTGCGGCATGGTGCACCCGAAAGTACTGGCCGCCTGCGGCATCGACCCGAACGAATATCAGGGTTTCGCCTTCGGCATGGGAATCGAACGGATTGCGATGCTGAAATACGGCATTCCCGATCTGCGGACGTTTTTTGACGCGGACCTGCGCTGGCTGCGGCATTACGGTTTCGTGCCGCTGGAAGTGCCGACCCTGTTGCGCGGGTTGACGCCATGAAGTTCACGCTGTCCTGGCTGAAGGATCATCTCGACACCGATGCGCCCCTGAACGAGATCACGGACAAGCTGACATCGCTTGGCCTTGAGCTTGAGTCGCTGCATGACCGCGCCGCCGGATTCGAAAACTTCGTGATCGGCCATGTTATCGCCTGCGATCGGCACCCGGATGCCGACCGGCTGCGCGTCTGTGTTGTCGATACGGGCGGCGCCGAAACCACGCAGGTGGTCTGCGGCGCCCCGAATGCGCGGATGGGCATGAAGGGCGTCTTTGCCCCGGCGGGGACCCGTATCCCCGGCACCGGGGTTGACCTGAAGGTCGCCAAGGTGCGCGGCGTCGAATCCGCCGGCATGCTGTGTTCGGAACGGGAACTCGGCCTGTCCGACGACCATGACGGCATCATCGACCTTCCCGAAGATGCACCGGTCGGCGCCTCCTATGCTGAATATATGGGGATGGACGATCCGGTTATCGAAATCGGCCTGACCCCGGACCGCGCCGATTGCGCCAGCGTGCGGGGCATTGCCCGCGACCTTGCGGCGGGCGGCATCGGTACGCTGAAGCCCTGGCCGTATGAGAACGATTCGGTTCCCGTTACATTCGACAGCCCCGTCCAGTGGGTTCGCGACCTTGGCGCAGACGGCAATGCCTGTCCGATGGTGGTCGGCCGCGCGTTTCGCGGGGTGAAGAACGGACCCAGCCCGGACTGGCTGCAGGATCGGCTGCGCGCTATCGGGCTGCGGCCGATTTCGGCGCTCGTGGATATCACGAATTACGTGACCTTCGATCTGGGCCGGCCGCTGCATGTCTTCGATATCGGCAGGGTCACCGGCGATACGCTGACGATGCGCTTCGCGCGGGATGGTGAGGAAATCGCGGCGCTGGACGGGCGGGACTACACGCTGGACAGCGCGATGACGGTCATCGCCGATTCCGCCCGCGTGCTGGCGATCGGCGGCGTCATGGGTGGGGAATATTCCGGCTGTACCGAGGCGACCACGGATGTCTTCGTGGAAGTCGCGCTTTTCGACCCGATCCGCACGGCGGCGACCGGGCGCAGGCTCGGCATCGAATCCGATGCGCGCTACCGGTTCGAACGCGGCGTCGATCCCGAATCGGCGCTGTGGGGCGCGGAAGTCGCCGCCCGGATGATTCTGGATATCTGCGGCGGTGAGGCCAGCGCCCCGACAATAGCGGGCGAATTACCGGCGCCGGCGCCGGTAATCATGCTCGATCCGGCCCGGATCGCATCGCTGGGCGGCGTCGAGGTCGAAATGGATGCGGCCCGGAAAATTCTGGACGATCTAGGGTTTGAAACCGGTATCGTCGGAAACCGGATTGAGGCGGCCCCGCCAAGCTGGCGTTTCGACGTGGAAGGCGAGGCCTGTCTTGTCGAGGAAGTCCTGCGGGTCCGCGGCTTCGACGGCATACCGGCGGTCCCGTTGCGCGCGGATACGCCGCTGTCGCAGCCGGCGATCACCCCGGTGCAGCGCCAGGTATCCTTCGCGCGCCGGGTGCTGGCGGGTCGGGGCATGCATGAAGCCGTAACCTGGTCGTTCATGCGCGATGCCGATGCGCGGCATTTCGGCGGCGTGACGGATTCGCTGCGCCTCGCAAATCCGATCAGCGCCGATCTGGATGTCATGCGGCCTTCGATCCTGCCAAATCTGATTGCGGCGGCGGGCCGAAACATGGATCGCGGCATCGCGGATCCGGCTTTGTTCGAAACCGGCGCGGCCTGGGAAAGCGATCAGCCGAAAGGGCAGCGTCTGGTTGCCGGCGGTGTTCGCACGGGCATGACGGGCCCGCGCCACTGGGCCGGACCGCAGCGGGCCGTGGATGCGTTCGATGCGAAAGCGGATGCGCTGGCTGTGCTGGCCGCGTGCAACGCGCCGGTGGACAAGCTGCAGGCGACCCCCGACGCGCCGGCGTGGTATCATCCGGGACGGTCAGGTGCGCTGCGGCTGGGGCCGAATGTGCTTGCCTGGTTTGGCGAGGTTCATCCGTCCGTGCTGCGCGAAATGGGTGTGCGCGGCCCCGTGGCGGCGTTCGAGGTGTTCCTTGATGCGGTGCCGCAGCCCAAGTCAAAGGCCGGCAAGGCTAGGCCGCTTCTGCAATCGTCGCCCTACCAGCCGGTCAATCGCGACTTCGCGTTCGTCGTCGCGGATGATATGCCGGCGGCGAAGCTGCTGACGGCGATCCGTACAGCGGAACGCAAGCTGATCACCGAAGTCGGCGTTTTTGACGTTTTTACCGGTCCGTCGATCGGTGCGGGTCGCAAGTCGATTGCCGTTTCGGTCACGCTGCAGCCGACCGAGGCGACCATGACCGAGGCGGAAATCGATGCGGTGGCCGGCCGTATCGTGGCGAGCGTCGAAAAACAGACCGGCGGCGTCCTGCGCAGCTGACGCCAACTGCAATCGCAGTTGACGGGGCATGGCGACTCGTCGAATAACATGCCCATGGCGGCCACGAAGAAATCCTACGCAATTCCCTGCAGCAGCGCGTTCCGAGACCGGGTACAGGCGCTTGCCGCCCGGCGGGGCGTCAACGCCGGCGACCTGGTCCGGTCGGTCATGCTGGTCGTACCGCCGGAGGCCATTGCGGCCATGGCCGATCCCGGCGAGCCGGCGGAACACGATCGCGAGACGATAACGCTCAAATCCGGTCCCGGCGCGGGCAAGCCATGGCGGCGCAAACCACGCATCCAGGTCCGCTTGCCGGCCGGCCATACGATTCCCGAACTGCGCCGGGCGCTGAACCTGGCGCTGGCAATGTCCGCGGGGCAACAGACAATTCGGGTCGAAAATGCGGCGGTCCCGGCGGCGGAAAAGAAGCTTCAGGAAGCGCAGCGGGAACTGGACCGCATGCGCGGGATCATCCGGTCACTGTCCTTCAGCCCGCTGCGCAACAGTGTGAAGACCCGTTCGGACGCGCTTTACGTGCTGGGGTTTCCGCCAAATGCCAAACTGTCTCCAGAAGCCATCAAGACGCGATTCCGCGCCCTGGCGGCAATCCATCACCCTGACAGCGCCTTTGGCGATACGCGCCGCATGAGCCAGCTCAACGAGGCCATGGCGACGCTGCGCACGCTTGGATTCTAGATTTGATCGTGACTGCTGGAATCGCCTCTGGCGATCCGACAGTCACGTGAATCTGATCGACCTTATTGAAGACAGGACGCGTGCCGCAATTGCGCCGCGGTTGGCCGCCGGTCCGCCGCCGGCTGATACTGCACATCCACGAGGGACAATACCTCGAACCAGTCATCGACCGAGACATGCGGCGCCAGATCGAAGGCGTCGAACCCGCATCGCGTCATCAGGCTGGCCTGATCGCACAGCACATTGCCCGTTGCGCGGATCTCACCCGCATACCCGTAGCGTTCCCGCAGGATGCGCGCCATGGAATAGCCGCGCCCGTCGGTAAAGGCCGGAAACGCGATGGCGACAAGCTGCAGGTTTTCCAGCGCATCGGCGATGTCCTCCACATCGTCGGCGCCTGTCAGGCGAATGCCGAGCGGGGCGCCCGAGGCTTTCAGATTTTCACTGTCATTCCGCCACCGGGCGAGCGAAACCGTAACGGGTTTGCCTTCCGGCGCTGCGGAATCGTCGTCCAGATGCGTCCAGCGGTCCTCGATAATCTTGCCGTCCTTAAGCAGTGCCATAGAGCGCCTCCTTGAAGGGGGCCTGTCCGACCCGTTCATAAGTGTCGATAAACCGCTCCTTGCCCTGCCGCTGCGCGACATAAACGTCGACGATGGTTTCCACGGCGTCCACGACTTCATCCGTGGAAAAGGCGCGGCCGATAATCTTGCCGATGGCCGCATTCTCGTCGGCCCGACCGCCCAAGGTGATCTGGTAAAACTCCTCGCCTTTCCGGTCGACGCCCAGAATGCCGATATGGCCGACATGGTGATGGCCGCAGGCATTGATGCAGCCTGAAATCTTGAGCTGCAATTCGCCGAGATCGTGCTGGCGCTTCAGGTCGCTGAACCGCGTGGCGATGCGTTGCGCCACCGGGATCGACCGCGCGGTGGCGAGGCTGCAATAATCCAGCCCGGGACAGGCGATGATATCGCTGATCAGCCCTATATTCGCGGTGGCCAGCCCCTGCGCCTTCAACTGTTCCCACAACGCATACAGGTCGCCCTGCCGGACATGCGGCAGCACCAGGTTCTGCTGATGCGTGACGCGAATTTCAGACAGGCTGAACTCGTCTGCCATGGCAGCGACGGCATCCATCTGGATGGCCGTCACGTCGCCCGGAACACCGCCTTCCGGCTTCAGCGAAATGTTAACGATCGCATAGCCGTTTTGCTTGTGTTCGACGACGCTGGCACGCACCCATTCGGCAAAGGCAGCGTTTTCGCGAAGCTGTTCGATATAGTCCTGCTGGTTGTCGCCCGGCGGGTCGTAGTCCGGCAGTGCGAAAAACGCCTCGATGCGCGACACTTCCGCCGGGGAAAGATCCGGGCCCTTGTCCCGGAGGTTTTCCCATTCCGCTTCGACCTGACGGCGGAATTCGTCGGCGCCCAGGTCGTGCACCAGGATCTTGATCCGCGCCTTGTACTTGTTGTCGCGGCGACCGTTCAGATTGTAGACCCGCAGGATCGCTTCCAGATAGGACAGGAGCTGTTCCTTTGGCAGGAATTCCCGGATTGTCTTGGCAATCATCGGCGTGCGGCCAAGGCCGCCGCCGACCATGATTTCGAATCCCGTCTCGCCGGCGGCGTTCCTGCGGATGGCGATTCCGATGTCGTGGACCTTTACCGCGGCGCGGTCATTGTCGCAGGCGGTGACGGCGATCTTGAACTTGCGCGGCAGGAAGGTGAATTCCGGGTGCAACGTCGACCACTGGCGGATGATTTCGCAGTAAATCCGGGGGTCCTCGATTTCCTCCGCGGCGACGCCGGCATAGGGATCCGATGTCGTATTGCGGATCGTGTTGCCGCTGGTCTGGATGGCGTGCATTTCGACGCTTGCCAGATCGGCGAGGATATCCGGCGCGTCTTCCAGCTTCGGCCAGTTATACTGGATGTTCTGGCGGGTCGTGAAATGGCCGTAGCCGCGGTCATAGCGCCGGGCGATCTGGGCCAGCATGCGCATCTGCGTCGCGGAGAGCGTGCCGTAGGGAATGGCGACCCGAAGCATATAGGCGTGCAATTGCAGGTAAAGACCATTCAGCAACCGCAAGGGCCGGAATTCCTCTTCGCTCAGCCGGCCGTCCAGACGGCGGGTAACCTGATTGCGAAACTGGGCAACCCGCTCGTTGACGAGCCGGGTGTCGTACTGGTCGTAACTGTACATATTCAGGCGACCCGACGAATTTCGCTGGAGTTTGCACCGTATGCGACGGTCGGACCATTCGCCCGGATCTGCTCGCGGATCGTCACCGGACGCGGCAACGCATCATCAAGTGTGACCTCAACGAGGTATGGATCGATGATATACTGCGTGTCGGCGGCGTCCTGCGCCGTCGCCAGCATGGCGGCGTTATCGTCTTCGCTCGTGGAAACGAGGCTTCCCGCGATTTTTTCCGACCATGTGCCGCCTGCTGTCAGGTAGACCGCGCGTCCGTCCCGAAGGCGGCTGGCCGTTACGACCTGCTGTGTCATAATTTCTCTCCGCTGTGTGCCTGGTGCGGCGCCAATCCGCGCCAGGGTTCGTGTTCTTGCTGTTTTGCGGCTTATTTAACACAAAACAAACAGTGTTATTTCTAATTAAACATCATATTAGTGTTATTATAAAATAAAACAACACAAAAAAGTGGAAAATATTTTCGGGTGCTGCGACGCTTTGCGGCGTGGGTTGATCCGGGCGATTCCGTATATCTTGATATCTTGCAAATATTGTCAGCGCGAAGAAACCGACAGATGAGATCAGACACAATCCGGTCCGAAAGAACCGTGCCGCATTCGGTTGCGCACTGGCTGTTCCTGTGCGCCGCCATGGTACTGGCGATGATGATCATCGGCGCGATAACAAGGCTGACGGAATCCGGCCTGTCGATGGTGGAATGGCGGCCGCTGATCGGGGTCCTGCCGCCGATGAATGACGCCGAATGGGACAGGGTCTTCGCGCTGTACCGGGAAACGCCGGAATACCGGATCGCCAATGCCGGGATGACCCTGGCCGAATTCCAGACGATTTTCTGGTGGGAGTTCATTCATCGCCTGTGGGGACGGTCGATCGGACTGGTATTTGCCGTGCCGTTCGTGGTGTTCCTGATCCGGGGCATGATTCCGCGCGGGCTGATCCCGCATCTGGTGGCGCTGTTCGTTCTGGGCGGGTTGCAGGGCGTGATCGGATGGTGGATGGTGAAAAGCGGCTTTGTCGACCGCACCGATGTCAGCCAGTACCGACTGGCAGTTCACCTGGCATTGGCATTCATCATCCTGGGCTATCTGCTCTGGGTCGCGCTCGACATTGTCGCGCCGCGAAACCGGGAACCTTCTCCTTTGCGGGGGCATGCGATGGCGGTGCTCGCCGTGATCTTCGTCACCGCCTTCGCGGGCGGGCTTGTGGCGGGGTTGCGGGCCGGGCTGGATTACAACACCTGGCCGCTGATGGGCGATTCGTTCGTGCCGGACGGTCTGCTGTCGATGTCGCCGGTTTGGCTGAATGTATTCGAAAATATTGCGACAGTTCAGTTCGATCACCGTATGCTGGCCTATCTCAGCGCGGTTCTGGTTGCATCGCTGTGGTGGCGCGGTCGCAATGCGGATCCGCTTTTTCGCAGCGCGGTTACCGCGCTGGCCCATATGACGGTATTGCAGATCGGCCTTGGCATTGCGACGCTGCTGCTGGTGGTGCCGTTGCCGTTGGCGGTGTTGCACCAGGCCGGCGCGGCGGTGACCTTCAGCCTGGCGGTATGGGCGCTGCACGCGGCGTCCGGCCGCGGATAAGCCATAACGCGCCGCCGGGCAGCCCTGCCAGCATGACCAGCAGCCCCAGAGTGATCGAAACGCCGAGCGCCTGTTCGGTGGCGATTCCGTATGGGACAAACAGCCCGACCAGGACGGCTTCCCGCACACCCCAGCCGCCGAAGGAAATCGGCAGCGTTGCCAGCAACAGCGCCAGCGGCGAAAGGGTCAGGCAGACCAGCAGTCCCGGCGATGCGTTCGCCGCCATCGCGACCAGCCAGACGGTCAGTCCGCCGCCCAGATGAATGCCGAGCGACAACAGCAGGATCGGGATCCCGGCGCGGGACAGCAGGACCCGCCGCGCGTCGTATAGAAACGAGCCCAGCCCCTGCAGCCATCGCCACCCGGCGCTGCGCAATGCCGGGCCGAACCCGATGATCGCAGCCAGCGCCACCCCGGCCCCCGTCAGCAGCCACCAGGTTTTTTGTCCGGTCAGCGGCGCGGCGAGGATGGCGGCGGGGATCAGCGCCATCATCGACAGCATGCCCGCGGCGCGTTCAAGCACCACGCCGGTCGCCGCACGTCCGGTGGAGACGCCGGTCGCGCGCAGCAGCCAGACCCGTGCGGCATCCCCGCCCAGTGTCGTCGACAGGGTCTGGTTGAAGAACATGCCGATGAAGAACAATTGCAGTGTCGGTCCGTATCCCGGTGCGTCGCCCTGCCGCCGCATGATCGCCCACCAGCGCCAGGCGCTGGTAAATCCATGCAGCATCAGCATCAGGAAGGCGGCGGCGAGCCAAACCGGCTTCATGGCCTGCAATTGGACAAGCACCGGCGTGAAGTCGAACCGGACCAGCAGCCAGCCGAGCAGCACGGCGGATATGCCAAGTTTGAGCCCAAGAAACAGCCGTCGGCGCGTCATAGGGGCGTCAATGTCCGCCGGCGCGTTCCAGCATCGCATGCAGCAGGACCTGGCAGCCGGCGGCGATGTCGTCCGGTGTGGCGTTTTCGATCTCGTTGTGGCTGATGCCGTCCTCACAGGGGACGAAGATCATGGCGGCGGGGGCGACCTGCGCCATGTAAACCGCGTCATGTCCCGCGCCGCTGACGATGTCCATATACGCCAATCCGGCTGCTTCCGCCCCGGCGCGCACGGCGGCGACGCATTTGGGGTCGAAATGCGTCGCGGCGAAGGACCATATTTCGGTCACCTCGATTTCCACTTTATGGATTGTCGCCAGTTCAGCGGCGGACTGCCGCAAGGCCTTGTCCATTTCGGCAAGCCGGCCGTCATCGGGATGGCGGAAATCCACGGTCAGAAATACCTTGCCGGGGATGACATTGCGGCTGTTCGGGCTGGACTGGATCATGCCCACCGTCGCGCAGGCGCCGGGCTGGAAGTCATGGCCGATTCTGTTAACCGCCAGGACCAATGCCGAAGCGCCGACCAGCGCATCCTTGCGCACCGCCATCGGTGTGGGACCCGCATGACTTTCCTGTCCCGTTACGTCGATTTCATACCAGCGCTGCGCCTGCGCGCCGGTCACGATGCCGATGGGCAATTTTGCGGCTTCCAGAATGGGGCCCTGCTCGATATGGGCCTCGAAATAGGCGCCGAATTCCCGCCCGCCGCAGCCTTCACCCCTGTAGCCGATGCGCTCCAGTTCCTCGCCCATGGTCTTGCCGTCCATATCGGCGATGGCATGGGCCTGATCCAGTGTGAATATCCCGGCATGGACGCCCGATCCCACCATGGCGGGTGCAAAGCGGCTGCCTTCCTCATTGGTCCAGACGGCGACCTCGATGGGTGCCTCGGTTTCCAAACCGGCGTCGTTCAGTGCCCGCACGACTTCCAGCCCCGCAAGAACACCATAGGCGCCATCGAATTTTCCGCCGGTCGGCTGGCTGTCCAGATGGCTGCCGGTGACAATGGGCGGCCGTGACTCATCGCGTCCCGGTCGCCTGGCGAACATGTTGCCCATGGCGTCATGGGTGACGGTGCAGCCCGCGTCCTCACACCAGCGCCGGAACAGGTCACGCGACTGCCGGTCTAGATCCGTGAGCGCCAGCCGCCGGACGCCGCCCTTTTCGGTCGCGCCGATTTTGGCCATTTCCATCAGGCTGTCCCACAGCCGCGCGCCGTCGATCCGCAGGTTATTTCCCGAATGTTCCATTGCGTTCCTCCGGTTGACCGCCGTCATGCCCTTGGGAATGAGTATACCGATTACCCGGCCTCAGCGTTACCCTGTTATCGCCTGCCGCTCCGGATTTGGAGGCGACGCCGGGGCAATACGGCTGTTGCGCCGACCGGTTCAGTCCATTGCAGCGACCCGGTACAGAATGATGCCGCACAGCAATGCGATGACCGCAAATATGCCGAAGGTCATTGCATAACCCGCCAGGGTGATCAGCGCGCCGGCCACAATCGGGCCTGTCGTGATGCCGATATACATGAAGAACTGCGACCCGCCGGCAGCGTCCGCCGTGCGGCCCTGCGGTGCGCGGCGAGCCATTTCGGAAAAGAAAAGTCCGACCCAGCCATTGCCGCCGATACCGAATACTGCGGCGAGTATCATGAAGGCGACCGGCGGCCACGCTGGTGTCGAGAATGCAAGTCCCGCCAGGCCGATTGTCATGACCAGGCCGAGCAGACCCAGCAGGACAGGTGTCGCAATCCAGCGGTCAGCGATGGCGCCCAGCGCAACGCGGGCGGAAATGCCGGCAATATGGACAATCGAAAAGGTCAGCCCCGCCAGTTCCGGGGCCAGTTTTATTTCCGTCCAGAGGTAGACAACAAGATAGGTTGACATGGCGAGCTGGCATCCTGCGAAGCCCAGCCCGGCCAATGCGTAACGTCGCAATATGACGGTTGTGGCAACAAGTTTCAGAGTGACCAGGGCATCGCCGAATGCAAAGCCGGTATTTTCCCGGCGTTGCTCCTTTGGCCCGACTCCCGCTATTGCGGCGAGGGCAATCGCCGCCAGTGCGGCCAACGGAATGACCTGAACCGCTGCGTTCCAGCCATAGGCGAGCAGAAGCGGCGGCAGGATCGCCCCGGCCAGCGCACCGCCCATCGGCGTGCCGCATTGTTTGAGAGAGAAAATCAACGGTCGCCAGTCAACGGGCGAAACCCGCGCCAGGACATGGCTGCCGACCGGGTTCATCGGTCCCGTTCCGACGCCGATCATGGCGGCGCCGAGCAGCATGCCGGCGGGGTTGCCGATTCCGATCAGCATCATACCGAGCCCGGTAAAACCCAGCATGAGTTGAAACGAGGCGCGAGCGCCGAACCGGGAAATCAGGGTGCCGGATAACAGGCCGGTCAGCATCGCAACGAAATAGATCACCGAAACCAGACCGCCGATCAACGCCGGCGCGATATTCAGGTCCGCGGCGATGACGGCCGTCACGACGGGGATACCATAAGCGGCCATGGTTATGATCGACTGGATAACCAGGATCATTACCAGTGGCGTCAATACCCTTCTTTGCAGTAAATCATTCAAGAAAATGCCACTTTCGGCGTACGCATATCGTTGCGCAGTATGTTCGCAGGCAGTGACCGCGCTGTCACCTGCGTCGCAAAATGCTTTCAAAAAGCGCCTGCTGGCCCTCAGTCGTCGAATTCCAACTGAATCTTTCGGCGTAACGGCGCGTCGCCCCGCGATCCGGGAGGTTGCCGAACAACATGTTCACCGCATCGGCCAGCGCTGCGGAGTCGCGGGATGCCATAAGTACCCCTGCGGCGTGTTCGGCGACGATTTCCGGCGTCCCCCAAACATTCGTGGCAACGACGGGGGTGCCGCATGCCATCGCTTCCAATAACACATTGGCCCATCCCTCGCGGCTTGACGCCAGAACCAGCGCGTCCGCTGCGCCGTATACGTCCCGCAATGTGTCATGACCGATCTGCCCCAGAAACCGGACCCTGTCATGCACGCCAAGCCTGCTGGCCTGCTGTTCCAGCGCCTCGCGCTCCGGTCCGGCGCCGGCGATCATCAGGGTGGTGTTTGCCAGTTTCGGCAAGGCGCCGATAACGAGGTCATGCCCCTTGCGTTCAATCAGGTGGCCGACCGATAGCAATGTCGGGCCTGTCAGATTGAGCTTCTTGCGTATCGTCGGCCGGTTGCCTGGCCGGAACATTTCCAGATCCACGCCATTGCGCAACACGCGGACTTTGTCCGGATCCACATCCAGTGCGGTGAGTTCGTCCTTGAGGGCCTGGCAAACCGTAATTATCCCCTGCACGCTGCCCGCAGCCCATTTGATTTGTGCGCGGGGTATCGCGTATTGCGGCAGCAGGTTGATGTCCGTGCCACGGGCGGTCACGGTCACCGGTTTGCCGAATCGACGGCCCAGCAGCGCTGCCGTGATGCCGTCCGGATAGAAATAATGCGCGTCGATCAGATCGACTTCTGCGCCCTGCCGGATCAATTTCGCAATAAACGGCTTCACGAACAAATACATCAGCAGGGGTGCAATGTTGGTGCCGATTTTCGGTATGACCGGATATCGCGGATGGTGAATGGTCAGGCCGTGCCGCTCCTCGATCTCCGGAATACGGGCAAAGTCGCTATAGGGTCTGAATCGTTCATGGCGCGATGGAAACCAGGGAACAGGCGCGACAACGGTCGCTGTCACATTACCGCTTTCGATCAGGTGCCGTAGCCTGTTTTCGACGAATATTCCGTGGACCGGTTGTATCGCATTGGGAAATAGCGACGTGAACGTCAGAATCCTGATCATATACTCGCCATTTTTCGTCAGGTTCGCGGCTGCCGGTTCAAATTGATCGCCAGGATCGTGAGGCCGGTAAACAGAATTACATAAGTGATCGGAAGCCGAATCAATTTGAAAAAAATGTCTGAAGCAAATTCTGACAGGGACCGGCTTCGCGCTTCAGTTTGGGCGCTGGTGCCGGACGCGCCCCTTTCTGTCGAATTACCCGACAGGTTGGAATGCAGCAATACCTGGTCCGGAAGGGTGCCGTTATTTATTACACTGCCATATTTAAAGCCGCCGACGACTTGAAATTCATTCAGTGATGAACCGAAATTGCCCCATCGATTGCCTTCCAGCCAGAAGCGGATTTCCGGAATAAAGCCGGCAACGGCCGTGGCGGAAAAATCAAGCAGTTCGTCGATTTCCAGTGTAAAGGCAATGTCCGACCAGAGATTTTGCCTGTCGGTTAATGTTACGGGATCGATATTGAAATCGGAATCCACGTTCGCAATTCCGTTTGCATTGCTACCTGCGACCAGTTCAATCAGGTCCGGTCCGCCAAGCACCATGTCGCCGACTCCGATTCGGGGATTGTCCGAAACGAATGCTGTTCCGGGCCGGCTGTCGCTGAAGTCAAAGCGGCCAAGGGTATCGGGATTTTCCTGTGGTCTGAATGTATAGCGTTCTAGAATCGGGACGGCAGGAAAGCGGACCTGTCCCTCCAGGGCGCTGCCCGAAACGATCATCAATGTCGCATGCGCCATCGGAAAAAACGTCAGATTTTCAATTTCCTGCCCTGACACTGAATACGCGACGGTAAGCCAGACCAGCCCGTGACAGAATTTTCTACTCATATTATCTGGGACATATCATTGGTCGATTAAGGAAAAATAGACGGACGCTTTATTTGACAGGAACGAATGGATTTAAGCCCGTCAAGCGGGCTTAAAGACAAAGACTGCTTTCGATAGCAATGCGGCCTTCATGCCCTGTTCATCGTCGTATCAGCAAGGGTTAAGGCTGCGGCGGCAAAGGCGTGCATATTCGGTTCGCGGTCCGATTTTCCCGTTTCAATGGTCGTAACAATATCGACCGGGCCTGAAACAGCGACGCAGACATGTCCGGCATCGTCGCCGTAACGATTTCCGGTCGGCCCGGCGGCGCCGGTTTCCGCGATACCCCAGGTCGTGCCCATCTTTTCACGGACCGTTCGCGCCAGCATCATGGCATGCGGTTCCGAAGCGGACCGGATTTCATCGAGGGTCTTTTCCGGAACACCCAGAAGTCTGATCTTGGCATCGCGCGTGTAGACAACGACGCCGCCCATGAAATAGACCGAAGCGCCCGGAACGGCCAGAAGCGCTGCCGCGACAAGACCGCCGGACGATGATTCCGCGATTGCCACCGTTTCGTTACGCTGCTTCAACCCGGCTCCGACCCGGTTCGCCAATTCGCTCAATTCCGACATGATTGTTCTTCCAATGGTGCGATAGTGAAAATAAGAAAGATTTCAGTATACTGGATTTCTTCTACTTTGGGAATGAAAGGACAGTCAATTTGAAACGGAATACGTGCAGGCTCCTGTCTTTCGTCCCCCCTGTTCGACGCGGCGCCATTGTGCCTGTTATTCGAGGTCATGCCGGAAGCGCTCGAATTTCCGCAAGGCGGTCAATACCCGGGCCGCGTTGGCGAGTTCATCATAGACCGGTATTCCGACTTCCAGCGCCCGCGCGCGGTAACCGCGCTTGGCATTATCGATGTCTTCACCGCCGTCCGAACGCAGCACCAGGATGAAATGTGACTGGCCGGGATACTGCGCCTGAACCCGCAGCGCCGCCTGCATCAGGTTCTCCAAGGGATCGACCGTGCTACGGCCGATAAATGCAGCCAGGTTCAGATGCATAACCACCGCATCGGCCTCGTCGGTCGCATAAACCGCGTCGAGTATTTTTTCAGCGATCTTTCCTTGCTCGGTCTGCAGGGTTCCGACCGGCGTATCGATCGGGTTAACGACACTGGTTCCTGGCGGCAGGCCCAGCGCATTCAGCGCATCCTGCGCCCTGACGCTGAGCGGATCAATGTCCAGACCCAGTCGTGTAAAATAGTCGGTCGCCAGCACGCTGGTGCCGCCGCCATTGCCGAACATGACAATCCGTTTTGTCGGCCGGCCCGGATTCGGGGTCAGCATCTGGAAGGCCAGCAGGGCTTCGACGAAATCGTCCAGGTTATCGACCAGCACGCATCCCGTCTGCTTCTCCAGGGCCGTCCAGACCCGGTCGTCGCCGGCCAGGGATCCTGTGTGCGATGCGGCAGCGGCCTGCCCGGCGCGGGTTCGTCCCCCTTTCAGGATCACGACCGGTTTCACGGCTTTCGCGGCTCGAAGGATATTTGCGAAGCGGCCGCCGTCCTTGGCGTCCTCCAGGTACAAGCCGAGCACTTTGGTGTTCGGATCGGACAGGTAGAATTCCAGCAGGTCGTTCGGGCCGAGATCGGCGCTGTTGCCGACGGTGACAAGGCCACTGAACCTGACTCCGCGCAGCAACCCGCGCCGGACGATGTCGGTACCAAGACCGCCGCTCTGCGAGATGACGCCGACGCTGCCCGGCTCCATCGAAGAACCCTTGGCGAAGGTAACGCGGCCGCGCGGAGAATAGAGACCCAGACAGTTCGGTCCGATAACCCGGCAGCCGCCTTCGCGGGCGGCGGCGACGAGGTCGCGCTGCAGGTCGATACCGTCACTGACCTCGCCGAAGCCCGCCGAAATGACCTGCGCGAATTTCAGCCGGCCTTTTGCGGCGCGCAGCATATCGGGGACTCGGGCGGCGCCGACCGCGATGAAGGCATAATCTATGGGGTTGGGCGTCTCACCGAGCGAACGATAGACCGGCAACCCGTCAATTTCATCCGCGGTTGGATGGATCGGGTAAATGTCGCCTTCGAAGCCGCTTTCGCGCAACCGGGCGATGCAGTTATTGCCGACCGCGAAGCGTTCGGCGGACGCCCCCAGCACGGCAACGGCTTTCGGTTCGAAAAGCGGGCCGAAATCGGCCGGGACAGGTTCGGGATGTTCCGGCCGCGATTCCTTCGGCGCCAGAATGACGCGGGCGTCCACGGCGACAGCGCCTTTCGGCGAAACGATGATCGGGTTGATATCCAGTTCGTCAATTTCGTCCGCGTTGTCGAGCAACAGACCGCCTGGTCCGCCGATTTGCATCAGTGCGTCGATAATGGCCTGTTCGGAAACCGGTTTACGGCCACGCGCGCCAACCAGCAGCGGCGCGCCCTTTAATTCGCGCAACATGGCCCAGGCATCGGATTCGGATATCGGGCACAGGCGAAAGGCGACATCGCCCATGACCTCGACGAAGATACCGCCCAGGCCGACCATGATCATCGGTCCGAATTGCGGGGCGTAGACGCCGCCGATCACCACTTCCTGGCCATCGGGAGCCATTTCCTCCATCAGGAATCCGTCGATCTGGCACCCGGAAATCGCGGGGGATTTCCGCATGGTCATGATTGCTTCGGCAACGGCCTCGGCGTTGTCCAAGCCGATGGCGACGCCGCCGGCATCGCTCTTGTGCAGCAGGTCCGGCGACATGACCTTGACGACGACAGGCGCGGTCAATCCGGTAAAGGCTGTCGCAGCATCCTCCGGACCTGTCACGATAACGGATTTCGGCGTGGCGATACCGTATTGCGCCAGAAGGGTTTTCCCGGCGGCTTCGTCAAGCGCCTCACGCCCCGCGGTGCGGGCTTCGGCAAATAGTGCTTTGGTGTTCATGGTTCCGTTCTAGTAGCTGGTCGGCCAGGTGCGCATCAGGTGCCTGCCGACGCCGCTGGTCATGCGCAGGCGGTGGATATCGAGCATGCGGATCAGGAATTCGCGCGTTTCAGACGGCTTGATTACATCGTGGACGGCGTAGGTTGCGGCCATGTCCCAGATCTCCGTATCTTTCTGGATCCGGGCGAACGCTTCCTCGAAGCCTTCCATGCCTTCCTCCAGCCCGTGCACGATCATGGTCGCGAAGCGCGGGTCCATGAAGCTGACCTCGCCGGTGGGCCAGGCGGCCAGCGTGTCCGAATGCCGCCCGCCGCCCATGCAGACATAGGCGCGGCCATAGCTCTTGCGCAGGATGACGGCGATGCGCGGTACGGTGACCAGAGTCATCGCGTTCATGAAATTCATGATCCGGCCCGGTGCGCGGCTGCGCTCCGCCTCGGTGCCTATGGCAAAGCCCGGCGTATCGACAAGCTGCACGATGGGGATGTTGAAGGAATCGCACAGCACCAGGAAATCGACGATCTTCTCGCAGCACTGGGTATCCAGCGCGCCGCCGCGATGCTGCGGGTTATTGGCAATGACGCCCACGCTCTTGCCGTCCAGCCGGGCCAGCGCGGTGATCGCCGGGCGGCCGAAGCGCGGCTTCATTTCGAACAGGCTTCCCTTGTCGAATACGGCGTCGAGGATCTTGCGCATGTTGTAAACCTGGGTGCGCTTCGCCGGCAGGACCTTATGGATGTCGGCCATGTCCTCGCCGGATCCCGGCGTGACGTCGCGCACCGGCGGCGCTTCCATGTTGTGGCTGGGCAGGTAGCTGAGGAACGTGCGGATTGCGTCCAGCGCCTCCTCGTCGGTATCGACCACCATGTCGATCTGGCCGGTGGTCTCCGCATGCAGCTTCCAGCCGCCGAGTTCCTCCAGGTCGACCTCCTCGCCGATGGCGCGGCTGACGAGGCGCGGGCTGGACACCGACATGGTCGATCCCTTGCGCATGACCGCGAAATCCGAACAGCAGGCCAGCCAGGCGGAGGATCCGAAGGAAAAGCCCAGCGCCGCGGCCGCCCAGGGCGTATCCCGCATGCGCTGGAACTGGGTGATGTCGTTGCCCAGCAGCGCGCCCATGCCGCGCGATCCCATCGCGTCCGGCAGGCGCGCGCCGGTGGATTCGCCAATAAAGACGGCGGGCATGCCGCGCTCGGTCGCGATTCGTTTGACCTGTCCGACCTTCTTGCTGTTGGTGGCGCTGGTCGAGGAGCCCTTGACCGTGAAGTCGTTCACGACCAGCGCGACATCCCGGCCATCGATTTTGGCGTAACCGGTGATCTTGCCGTCGGTCGGGGTTTCGTCATGCTGTTCGGGATAAACGCCGGACGTGCCCAGCAGCCCGGTTTCCAGGAAGCTGTCCGTATCGGCGATATAGGCGACCCGTTCCCGTGCGTTCAGAACGCCCGCATTGCGGCGGCGTTCCAGCTTCTTCCCGCCGCCCATCGCCAGAGCCTTGCGGCGGCGCTCTTCCAGTTCGGCTATGCCGGTTTCGATACCGGATTCTTCGTTTACCATGTCGCGGCTTTTCGTGTTCTTGAAAGGGTATATATGTTCAGCGCCCGACAAACACGGGTTTGCGCTTCTCCATGAAGGCGCGTCGTCCTTCCGCATAATCCTCGCTCGCGTTGCAGATGTCGACCATGCTGTCGCAGAGTTGGATGTTGCGGTCATCCGGGTCCTTGGCATTCTCCAGGACGGCTCGTTTTACGGCATGCATTGTCATGGGCGCATTGGCGGCGATGGTCTTCGCGTAGTCGCGTACGTAATCTTCCAGGATATTGTCCGGCACCAGCCGGTCGATAAGCTTCATGTCCAGGGCTTCCTGGGCGTTGAACTGGCGTGCCGTGAAGAATATCTCCTTGGCGAAGGACGGCCCTACATGCGCGACCAGTCGCGAAATGCCATCGTAATCATAACCGATGCCCAGCCGGCCTGCCGGTATGGCGAAGCTGGATTTGTCGGAACTGATCCGCGTATCGCATTTCAGGGCCGCGCCAACCCCGCCGCCAATACAGTAACCCCGAATCATGGCGATTGTCGGCTTCGGCATGTTCAGCAGCAGCTTCTGCGCCCGTTCGTTCCTGGCGTGGTATTTTTCCTCCGCTTCGGCATTGGCGCGTTCGTCTTCGAATTTCGAAATATCGGCGCCGGACATGAAGGCCTTGCCGCCGGCCCCGGTGACAACGACAACGCGGATGGCGCTGTCATTCTGGAAATCCTCCAGGATATCCGCCGCCGCTTCCCACATGTCGCCCGAAACGGCGTTGTGGCGCGCGGGGTTGTTGAAAATCATGCGCCCGACCGGGCCATCCTTTTCAGCGAGCATCTTATCCATGGTCAAAAGCGTACTTCCCTTTGTCTGCACTGAAAACACTGCGGTTTTGGAACGTTGCGGGCCAGCGTCATCTGAAAATCCGGTTTACGGCTTTACTCTGATCGGATGTCCCTGCAACAATTCCGTCAATAGAACATCTGGGGCAGGAAAAGCGCAACCTGAGGGAACAGGACGAGCAGGCCGATCATGACGAACATGGTCAGTACAAAGGGCAGGGTACCGACAATCACATCGTTCATTGCCCCCCCATCGCGGACACCATGCACGATATACAGATTGACGCCGACGGGCGGCGTAATCAGCGCGGTTTCCAGCAGGATAGTCACCAGGATGCCGAGCCAGACCGGATCGAAGCCCAGCCCGATCAGGATCGGGGCAATCAGGGGGGTTGTCGTGATCAGCATCGACAGCGTTTCCATGAAGCAGCCGAGAACGATATAGAATGCGATGATGACCCAAAGCGTCTGCATCGGCGTCACGCCCAGGTTGTCGATCAGGTCGATCAGCCTGCCGGTCATGCCGACGGCGGCCAGCACAAAGTTGAGGAACAGGGCCGCAAAGATAATCAGCATCACCATTGCGGTGGTTCGCAACGTTCCTTCGACAGCCTCGCGCAGCATGGTTATGTTCAGTGCGCCGAAACAGGCGGCGAGGATAATCGAGGCGACCACCCCGACGGACGCCGCTTCGGTCGGGGTCGCGACGCCGGCATAGATCGAGCCGACGACGACGACGAAGATGCCCAGCGGCGGCAGAAGGTGCGGCAGCGATTCCCAGCGCATGTCCCAAGTCGTTTCAACCGGGCTGCCGCCCCATTTCGGCTTGATCAGGACAGCGATCAGGATGGTCAGCATGAACAGGCTGGCAAGCAGTACGCCGGGAATAAACCCGGCGAGATAGAGCTGCGGCACGGACGTATCGGTCAGTAACCCGTATATGATCAGGTTTATCGATGGCGGAATCAGGATGCCAAGCGTGCCGCCGGCGGCGAGCGTGCCCAGGAACAACGGTTCGTTATAGCCGCGCCGGGCAATTTCCGGATAGGCGACGGTGCCGACCGTGGCGGCCGTGGCGACGCTGGATCCGGACGATGCCGCAAAGATGGCGCAGGAGCCGATATTCGAATGCATCGTGCCGCCGGGCAGCCACGACAACCACTGCACCATCGCGCCGTACATGCGTTCGGCGATGCCCGCGCGCAGCAGGATTTCGCCCAGCAGGATGAATAGCGGGATGGCGACCAGCACGTATTCGATGGCGTTCTGCCAGACGACTTCGCCAAGCGCGAGGTGAAGCGGCATCAGCGAATAGAAATTGTCGAGGATGAGCCCCAGCCAGCCGAGTGCGCCGGCGACCGGCACACTCAGCGCCAGCAACGACAGAAGTATTACTCCGGTCCACGCCAGCATGTCAGTCGTCTTCGCCGCGTTTCAGGCGGGCCCGTTCGTTGAGTGCGTGTTCGCGTTCTATTTCGGCGCGCGCATGGGCGCGTTCCTCGGCGACTTCTTCCTCGATCCCGCGCGGACCGACCAACTGCGCAATGCGCAGCCAGTCCCGCTGAAACAGCGCGACGATCAGCCGAATCAGCATCAGGGCGAAAACAACCATGAAAAAGCCCAGACCGACCAGCCAGAAGCCTTGCGGTATGGCCAGCGGCGTCACCAGCGGCGTAATCGATACCGAATCGCTTTCGTAGCTGTTCAGCCAGACGGCAAAGGCGCGTTCGGTGACGATCGTCAGAAATCCGCCCAGGAGCAGGAACCCCAGAATGTCGAGAAACGGCCGGACGACTTTCGGCAATTGCAGGTACAGCGCGTCGATCCGTACATGGGTTCGCTGCAATGTCGCGAATGCGAATGCCAGCGCTGTGGAAATGGCGAATATATAGCCCGCAATTTCATCCGCGCCACCGAACGACCAGTTGAAGATCTTCCGGACGATGACGTCGATCGTTGTCATGACGGCAGCGAAAATCAGCAGCGCGCCGCCGATCCAGACGGCAATCCGCGACACTTTCTCCGCGCCTACGAGAAGTCTGTCAAGCATGGTTCTCACGGGGTGCTTGCCGATTACCGTATACAGCGCCATGCGCCGCGCCGGGTAAAGGACTGGGGGATGGCGGATTTCGGGTAAGTAGCCGGCAGGTTCCACCGCCGCCGCGATCCCGCCGGATATACTTCTGGATACTCAACTTGCCACCCGTCTCGTTACTGGAGGCGTGTCCGGAATTGTACCAGTGCCTTTGGGATATCAGCCATTGGTTCGTTCCGTTTCACACAGCATATAACCACCCGACGGCACGCTTCGGTACCATTTGCACGTCACAATGGCATAACTTCCGCCATGATGTCATTCATCCTGATCAGATTCACATGGCTGCTGGATCGCCAGAGGCGTTTCCGGCAAACCGTGATCTGATTCAGGCATCAGCTCCCGCCAGCCTTGCCCATGGCGCGACGAAACTGCTAAACACCGCGCCACGTTCCGGCACGGTGCCGGATTTCCCGGAACCGGCAAAATCGGCGCGCTTCATAGTGAAAAAATGGCTCATTTTCGTAGTCAAGTCGGCTGTCTCGGTCCTGTTGCTCTGGTGGCTTTTCAGCCGTATCGATCTCACGCCGGTCGCTGAAGCGGCAGGCCGGATGTCGTCGGGCCCCATCGTCGTGGCATTTGGCCTGACGGTAGCGGCATCGGCAGTTCTTTCCCTGCGCTGGGTTGTCGTCTGCCGGACACTTGACATTCCCCTTGCGGTTGGACGGGCGTTGTGGCTGACATTTGTCGGCCAGTTTTTCAATCAGACACTGCCATCGACGATCGGCGGCGACGTCGTGCGAATCTGGTTCTTTCGCAGCGATCGGGTTTCGATGGAGCAGGCGGCGATTTCTGTCATTCTCGACCGGTTCTGCGCTCTCGCGGCCTCGCTGATTGTCGTGACCCTGACGCTGCCGATCCTGTTTACGCTGACCGGGGACTCAGCCGCCCGCTGGAGCATACTACTTCTGATCGTCGCGGGATCGGCGGGGATTGCCTTCCTGATCGCGTTGGGTGGGCGCGCGGGTCAATTCGCGGGGCGATGGCGGGCATTACGGCCGCTCGTGGCGTTCGGAATGGCGGCGCGCCGTTTTTCGGTACAGACTGTTCCGGTCGGTGCGGCGCTTGGCCTCGCGGCTGTCATCATCGCCTTTACAATGCTTACAGTCTGGTTGATCGGCCTGTCCATATCGGCTGAACTTCCGTTGATTCATTGCCTGGTTCTCGTGCCGCCGGTAATTCTGGTATCCATGATTCCGGTATCCATCGCGGGATGGGGCGTACGCGAAGGGGCGATGGTCGTGGCGTTCGGGTTCGTCGGTATTCCTGCGGCGGACGCGCTGGTCGTATCGCTGACGTTCGGCGCCCTGCTCGTCGCCACCGGTTTGCCCGGCGGGGTCCTGTGGTTGCTGTCGGGCCGGCAACTCAGAACTGGAAACGGAATAACAGGCCGATGGAGAAACACGTAGCCATGATCGATGCCCGGAGGCCAGGTTCGCCACGCAAGGAAGCGATGATCGCGTGGATAGATCGCATTGCCGATAGTCGCGATGCCTGGCGGCAGAAGAACCATTACTTCAACGCCGAACATGAGCGTTACCTGCAATTCCTGATCCCCAGCGGATTGCGCGTGCTCGATATCGGTTGCGGCACCGGGCATCTGCTTGCCGGGCTGAAACCCGGCCGCGGCGTCGGCGTCGATTTCAGTTCCCGTATGGTCGAAATCGCCCGGGAAAATTACCCGGACCTGGAATTCATCCAGGGCGATGCGGAAGACCCGGAGCTTGCGGCGCGGCTCGGCGGGCCGTTCGACGTGATCGTCGTTTCCGATACGATCGGCTACTTTGACGATTGCGAAACCGCCCTGCGAAACCTGCATTCCCTGTGTACGCCGGATACGCGGATCGTCATCGCCTATTATTCGAAATACTGGGAACCGATACTCTCTGTCGCGGAACTGTTCGGGCTGAAGATGCGTCAGCCGCCGCTCAACTGGCTGTCGACGAGCGATATAGGCAACCTGCTGTCGCTGGCCGATTTCGATATTATCAAGCGGGACTGGCGGCAGCTTGTCCCGCGGCGGCTGTTCGGAATCGGACCGGTCATAAACCGGTTCATCGGCACCCTGCCGCTGATCCGCCGGTTTTCGCTGCGCAACTACATGGTGGCCCGGCCGATGCCGACGCAGTCGCTCGGCCCGCTTTCCGTGACGGTTATCATTCCCTGCCGTAACGAGCGCGGCAATATCGAGCCGGCGATCCGGCGGATGCCCCGATTTGCCGAAGACATGGAAATACTCTTCGTCGAGGGGCATTCCAGCGACGGAACCTTCGCGGAATGCGAAAGGGTCCGTGACGCCTATGCCGGGGAATGGGATATCAAGGCGGTTCGGCAGGAAGGCAAGGGCAAGGGCGATGCAATGCGCAAGGGGTACGATCTCGCGCGGGGCGATGTCCTGATGATCCTGGACTCAGACCTGACCATGCCGCCGGAGGACCTGCCGAAATTCTACCACGCGCTGGTATCGGGCAAGGGTGAATTCATCAACGGTTCCCGGCTCGTGTATCCCATGGAAAGTGAAGCGATGCGATTCCTCAACTGGGTCGCCAATCAGATTTTCTCACTGCTGTTCAGCTGGCTGTTGAACCAGCGCTTTACGGATACGTTGTGCGGCACCAAGGTTTTGCGCCGGCGGCATTACGACGCCATTGCCGCCAACCGTGACTATTTTGGCGATTTTGATCCATTCGGCGATTTCGACCTTATTTTCGGCGCCACCAAGCTGAACCTGAAAGTGGCCGAGATACCGATCCGCTACGCCAGCCGACGCTACGGCGAAACGCAGATTTCCCGGTTTTCGCATGGCTGGTTGCTGGTGCGGATGGTGGTGTTTGCCTTTTTCCGGTTGAAGGCGTTCTGACGATGGCGCCCGCCCGCCCGGCGGATTATCGCGCCATCTGGATGGCGAAACCGGTCCTGCGCAACGTCTACCAGGGCTGGTACCGGCGTATGGCGAAGGCCTGCCGGGCGGGCAGGACACTGGAAATCGGCGGCGGGTCGGGAAATTTCAAATCGTTCGCGCCGGATGTCATTTCAACGGATATCATGACCGCCGCGTGGCTGGATGCGGTGTGCGATGCGCACCGGCTGCCTTTTGACGAAGCGAGCTTCGACAATATCGTCATGTTCGACGTCCTGCATCACTTGCAGCGCCCGGCCCTTTTCTTCAGGGAGGCCATGCGCGTTCTTCGCGCCGACGGGCGGATCGTCATGCTGGAACCGGCCATTACGCCGGTCAGCCACGTTTTCTATGACAGGTTCCATGCCGAACCGGTGAATATGACCGAGGATCCCTTCGCAGACGGGCCGCTGGATACCGGTCGCGACCCGTTCGATTCCAATCAGGCAATCCCGACTCTGCTGTTTGGCGGAATGGCGCGGCAGGCGGCTTTCGAAAAGGCTTTTCCCGGACTTTCCGTCGACATGGCGGAATATCTGGCGTTGTTCGCCTATCCGCTGACGGGCGGTTTCCAGTCCTGGAGCCTGCTGCCCGCATGGCTGGCCGGGCCGTTGACTGCGCTGGAAAATATTCTGGCGCCGGTTCTGGGCCGGTCGATGGCGTTCCGGATGCTGATTGTTATCTCCCTCAAACGATCCTATCGCATGCCGGGTCAGGAATCCTTAACGGTTGATTATCAAAAAAACCGATGGCTTCGCAGTTAGCTTTATTTTACCTGTTAATTAGATAAAATTTTAGACGAATGCCGGAAATGCTGGTACTAAATCGCTTATGACCGACTCTACCGCAAAGTCGGGGGTACTCCTCGATGCGTTGATGGCCGCTGGCGATATCTCCTATGAATGGGATATCGCCAGTGACCGGATGATTTTTTTTGGCGATGTCGATGCCCTGATCGGCGCCGATCACATGACCGACGGCGCGACATACCAGTCGCATGTCAATGCCGAGGACCAGTCGCGGCGCCTGGAGGCTCTGGCGCATCATGTGTCTGCGGGGGGGCGTTTTGATTGCGAATACCGCCTGCGGCGGCCGGATGGTTCCATCTGCTGGGTGCATGACCGCGGCAGAATCGAAACCGGGCCCGACGGCGGCGCGCACCGTATGACGGGAACGCTGCGGATTATCACCGATCGCAAGTCGGCGGAGGAAGTCCAGCGCGACGCGGCCGTCTACGACGCGCTGACCGGTCATTACAACCAGTCCCGGTTACGGGAATCGCTTGAGCACGCGCTGTCCCATACACAACGATATGTGTCGGAAGGGGGGTATCTGGTTGTCGGAATCGACGGGATGGCCAGCCTGACTGCCGCATATGACGAAACGGTACGGGACAGGATTTTCGTTTCGGTCGGCCAGAAGATTGAGGAATGTGTCCGCACGGCGGATGTGATCGGCCGGCTGGACGCCTTTCGTTTCGGCGTTGTGCTGAGCCATTGCACGGAACCCGGTCTTGCCGCGGTCGCGGACAAGATCATGGCAAAGGTTGCCGCCAGTCCCGTCCTGACCCCCGCCGGCCCCCTGTCGGTCACCGTTTCGGTCGGCGGCGTGCTTTTCCCTTCGGTCGTCAGGACAACGAACGCGGCCATGCATTGCGGGATCCGGGCGCTTGACGATGCGATGCGGCGCGGGGCAGGGAGGTTCGCGTCCTACCGCAAGGCCTCTGCGCCGTTCGGACAGGGCCACGATCAGGAGGATATCGGCGCGTCGCTGATGCAGGCGTTGCGCGACGGTCACGTCGCCTTCGCCTTTCAGCCGGTTATCCGCTCTGCCGACCGTGAAATAGCCTATTACGAAACCCTGTTGCGGATACTGGATGGGGACAATGCGCCGATTCCGGCTTCTGTTTTCGTCCCGGTCGCCGAAAAGCTGGGCTATTCACAGCGCGTTGACCGTTATGTCCTGGACCTCGCCATCGCGGAACTGGAACAGTATCCGGAACTGCATCTGGCGATGAATATTTCCGGACTGACGGTGACCGACCGCGCATGGCTGCGACGTCTGAACGGCGCGGTTGGCGAACGCCCCGATATCGCGCGGCGCCTGATTGTGGAAATAACTGAAACTGCGGAACTGTATGATTTCGAGGATTCGCTGCGTTTCGTCTCGTCCGTGCGCGCGCTTGGCTGCCGCGTATCGCTGGACGATTTTGGCGTCGGCTACACGAATTTCCGCCATTTGCAGACATTTCCGGTCGATACGGTGAAAATTGACGGCGCCTATGTCCGCGGCGTGGCGGACAATGCCGAAAACCAGGAATTCATCGATACCCTGCTTGGAATGACAACGTCATACGGGATCGAAACCGTTGCCGAATGCGTCGAATCCCGGGCCGACCTCGACTTTCTGCTGGGGCGGGGTGTTACCTATCTGCAGGGCTGGGAACTGGGCCGTCCAGCCCTGACTCATCGCGATTTCGCGGACGCCGGTTAGGCGGCGACGGCTCAACTCTCTTTTTTTGACAGCGCGTCGATCTGCATCTGCAGCGCATCCAGTTTCTGCGTCAGCGCGTCGATCTTGTCATCGTCCGCTGCGGCAGGCTTTGCCTGTGCCGATGCATCGGCTTTTTCACCCGTGTTGCCGCCGAACGGCTTGAACAGTTCCATCGCCTTTTCGAACATGTTCATGTTCTGGCGACCAAGGTCGTCCAGCGATCCGATAGGGAAGACATTGCCGAAGGATTCGCGGAGCGTTTCCTGCATCTTTGTCTGATTGTTCATGAAGGTCGACATCGAATGCTCCAGAAAACGCGGCAGCAGCGTCTGTTGCATCGCGTCGCCGTAACAACCGATGACTTGCCGCAGGAAGTCAATCGGTAGCAGGTTCTGCCCCTTCGCTTCCTCTTCGACGATAATCTGGGTCAGGACCGACCGGGTAATGTCCTCGCCGCTCTTGGCGTCGTAGACGACGAAATCGACGTTGTCCTTGACCATCTGGCACAGATATTCCAGCGTTACATAGCTGCTCGTGGCCGTATTGTAGAGCCGCCGATTGGCGTATTTCTTGATCGTGACCGGCGCTCCGGTCTTGCCGTCTGTATCCGCCATGTATCCTCGCAAGGTTGGTGCCAGAATGTTTCAGCATTAACGCATAACATCCTATGCGTCCGCGATCAAAGGATTGCTGCACCGCAACGCATGCGGGCGTCGAATTTCAAAACAACACGGCATCGACGAGAATCGAGCGTTATGCGCGCCGCTCCTTGTTTGCCCCGGCTTGTCACGATATGCTGCGTCGCAAAATGATACGCCGCCAGCTGCTTGCGGCGGGATGGGCGAATTATCACCAGCAGGAGTTATATCATGTCGGATGTTGTTATCGCAGGTGCCGCGCGAACCCCGGTGGGTGCGTTCAATGGCGGCTTGAGTTCGGTTCCCGCTTCGTATCTGGGATCGGTCGCCATCGCCGAGGCGATGAAGCGGGCAAAGGTAGATCCGGGTGAGGTCGATGAAGTCATCATGGGGCAGATCCTGACGGCGGGTACCGGGCAGAACGCCGCCCGTCAGGCCGCCATGGAGGCCGGCATTCCGGTCGAAAAAACCGCTTATCAGATCAATCAGCTTTGCGGCTCCGGGCTGCGGACGGTCGCGCTCGGCTATCAGTCGATCCTCACCGGCGACTGCGACATCGTCGTGGCCGGCGGCCAGGAAAGCATGAGCCAGGCGCCGCATTGCACGCATCTTCGCAACGGTCAGAAAATGGGCGACCTGACGTTCATCGACACGATGCTGAAGGATGGCCTGTTCGACGCGTTCAACGGCTATCACATGGGCAATACGGCGGAAAACGTCGCCCGGCAATGGCAGCTGACCCGCGATGAACAGGACACTTTTGCCGCCGCATCGCAGCAGAAAGCCGAAGCGGCGATGAAGGCGGGCCGGTTTGTCGATGAAATCATCCCTGTCACGATCAAGGGGCGGCGTGGCGATACGGTTGTCGATACGGACGAGCACCCGAAGGCCGGCACGACGGTGGAAACCCTCGGCAAGCTTCGCGCCGCCTTCGAAAAGGACGGCACGGTGACAGCCGGCAACGCATCCGGCATCAATGACGGCGCCGGCGCGACTGTCCTGATGCGGGCGGAAGAAGCGACGAAACGCGGAATTGTGCCGCTCGGCCGGATCGTTTCCTGGGCGACGGCGGGCGTCGATCCGACGATCATGGGCACCGGGCCGATCCCGGCAAGCCGACGCGCGCTGGAGAAAGCCGGCTGGAGCGTCGACGATCTCGACCTGATCGAAGCGAACGAAGCCTTCGCCGCGCAGGCCTGCGCGGTAAATCGCGACCTTGGCTGGGATGTATCGAAGGTCAATGTCAATGGCGGCGCCATCGCGCTCGGCCATCCGATCGGCGCCAGCGGCACCCGTGTGCTTTGCACGCTGCTGTATGAAATGGCCCGCCGCGACGCGAAGAAAGGTCTCGCCACGCTCTGCATCGGCGGCGGCATGGGCATTGCCATGTGCATCGAACGCGACTGACCGATAGCCGGCCCCTGTTTTGGCGTATGACGCTGGTCGCGTGCGACGGTTAATCCGCCCAACGGGTCCTGTTACGCCGCTTGCAGATAGGTGACGGCGTCAGTCGTCACGTTTCGCCAGTTCCCTGCGCGCCAGCGCCACCCAGTAGGACACGCCGTTGGCGATGATGTCGTCGTCGAAATCATAGCGCGGCGCATGGATGAATTCGTCGGATTCTGTTATCCCGTTGCCGATGAAGGCATAGCAGCCGGGCACCTGTTCCAGCATGAAGGCGAAATCCTCGCCGCCCGGCAAAGGGTTCAGATTGGGGTTCACATTGGCCGCGCCGATGGCTTCCTGAGCGGCGGCGATGGCGATGTCGGTCTGTTCGTCCCAGTTGACCGTCGCCGGGTAGCCCCTGGTATAGGTCGATTCCACCGTGCAGCCATGCGCCGTCGCAATCCCGGCGGCCATTTCGGCCAGTCGCCGTTCCAGCAATTCGCGGACCTGCGGCACGAAGCTGCGCGCCGTACCGCCGATGAAGACTTCCGACGGGATGATGTTGAGCGAGCCGATATCGCCGGCGGCGATATGGCCGAGGCTGATGACGCCGGTCAGCAGCGGATCGACATTGCGGCTGACGATGGTCTGCAGCGCCATGGTGAACTGCGCTGCCGGCATGGTCGGGTCGGTGCCCTTGTGCGGCATCGAGCCATGGCCCCCCGTGCCGCGGAAGGTCGCGGTCCAGCGGTCGCTGGCGGCCAGGGTCGGGCCGTGCCGCAATCCGATATGGCCTTTCTCAATGCCGGGCATGTTGTGCAGTCCGTAGACCGCATCGCAGGGAAATTTCTCGAACAGCCCGTCATCGATCATCGCCTTCGCCCCGGCGAGGCCTTCCTCCGCCGGCTGGAAGATGAAGTGCAGCGTGCCGTTGATTTCATCCGATTCCGCCAGATACCGCGCGGCGCCCAGCAGCATCGCCGTATGGCCGTCATGGCCGCAGGCATGCATCTGCCCGTCATGCACGGAGCGATGCTCAAAGGTGTTTTTCTCCTGGATGTACAAAGCATCCATATCGGCGCGCATGCCGATGGCGCGGTTCGAATCGCCGCGACGCAAGGTGCCGACCACGCCGGTCCGACCAAGTCCGCGGTTCACCTCAAGCCCCCAGGATTCGAGGTTCCTGGCGACGATATCCGCCGTCCGGTTCTCCGCATAGGCCATTTCCGGATGTTTGTGAATGTCGCGGCGGATCGCGGTCAGCTCGGCCTCATAGGATTCAATTTTCGCCCGGCGCCTGTCGGATTCCGTATCGGTCATGTCTGTGCTCCCTGCCGTGGCCATGCGAACACCACATCGATCTGCAGTTGCCGCTTCAGCGACCGCGAAAAATTGGTCTCCACGAGCATCAGCGGCGTCATGCCCATTGTATGCAGGTCGTTGAGGAAGGACAGGTAGGTTTCCTCGCCCTGGTAAAGCGGGAACAGCGACAGTTCCATCTGCAGTCCCGTAATCCGTTGCAGTGTCTCGGTTGCGCCGTTCAGCACGTTGCGCTCGAAGCCCTGCGTATCGATTTTCAGAAAAACGTTCGTGGCGTCGCCGATCCATTCCGGCAGCACGGTATCGAGCCGCCGTAGCGGCGCGGTGACGCGTTCGGTGCTGTGCGTTTTCGGCAGGGTCCGCAGCAGGTCGTCGCTGGCATCCAGCGCGCTGCTCATATCGGTGGAATCGGAAACGTTGATCTCGATATCGCCATCGGCGTCGCCGATGGCCATCCGTTCCGCAACGGTCCATTTTTCATCTGCCGCCGCCGCGGCCGTCAGCGATGCATGCGCCGACGGGACCGGTTCGAACGACAGGATACGGCCGTCATACCCCGCCTGCCGGAGGGTCTGGCCCGTCTGGCCCACATTTGCGCCGACATCGACCACGAGATCGACCTGCCTGTCCTGCAGGATGCTGACGATCTTGCCGGGGGTTGTCTTGTCCGTTCGTTTCCGGGAAAAGGGCAGGATCCGCATGGTCAGACCGACGCCTGCGTCCAGGCCCGCTCTCCGGGCGCCGGCGGGTTACGCGGCGGCCCGGCAAAGCATTGCGCGATTTCCATCCATCGGGTTGCAGCATCGCCTGTAACGCTCAGCGATGTATCGGCGATATTCCGGCCCTGCGTGACGACATGGCAGAATTCGGCGGCGCTGCCAGACACACGGCTGTCCGTCGATTCCGATCCGGGGAAATCCCATATGGCGCCGGACGGCGCCGTGAGTGCCACATGCGGCGTTTCCGCCGGCGGCTCCATGCCGCGATTCCGGAACGTCCAGCCGAAGGTCTTTACGCCCAGGACGGCGATATTCTTCAACCTGTCGGTCGGCGTGCGGTGGCGGCGCAGCAGATCGTAGATATCCTGGCCATGCGCCCAGGTCTCCATCTGGCGGGCGGTCGCGGCCGACCGGATGCTCATATCCGGGCCCGACCACTGAACCCGCGAGCGGGGGTCGGCGGCGGCAATCTGACGGCACATTTCCTGAAAATACTCGTACCACTGTGCCATCAGCTTGCGGCCCGTCGCCAGTTCCGGACCCAGCCGGTTACGGGCATCCTCGTCGCCGCGATCCCGCGCTTCCTGCCGCGCCTGCTTGAACATGGCATAGGCGACGGGATCGGTCATGGTCAATACGACGGCCCAGTCGCCGCCATGCAAATGGCCGATGACCTCGTTCACTGTCCAGCCGTTGAAGGGGGTCGGGCGGTTCCAGTCGCTGTCGTCCAGGGAATACAGGAGTTCGAATAGTTCTTCACCTTCTTCGCGAAGATCGGCCGCCTGTTGCTGCATCTATTTTATTTCCGCTTGTTGCCTTGTCCGCGGATGACACCATGCAGCAGGTCGGATGTCCAGTCATCGCCGCTGGCGGGTGACGGGTACCTGCCCGGACATTGCGATAGATCATTGCGCAAGGTTAACAAAATGTGATTTCATTTATTAATGCCCGGGTACTCGCGCGGAACAGAAAGATTTCCCCGGGCGTTCATTCAAGGAGAAGTCAGGCAGGGAACATCGAAGGCAGGCTCGGGAGACAATTGAAATGCTATTGTCGAAATTGCTGAATCGCATGATTCGTGTAGGCACGCTGAGTATCGTCGATGCGGAAGGGCATCGGCACAAGTTCGCCGGTGCGCCGGGGCCCGAAGCGACGGTCAGGCTCCATGACAAGTCTTTGCATCATAAGCTTTTCATCAACCCGGACCTTTATATGGGCGAAGCCTATATGGACGGTACACTGACGATGGAAGATTGCAGCCTGCGGGATTTCCTTCAGGTCGTGATCAGCAATCATGCCTTTGCACGTGACGACCCGATGTATTCGTTTTCCTCAAGCTTGTCGCGAATGACACGCTGGATTCATCAGTACAATCCTGTCTCGCGGTCAAAAGCCAACGTGGCGCATCACTATGATCTCGCGGTGGATTTCTATGATCTGTTTCTGGACCGCGACCGACAGTATTCCTGCGGCTATTTCCGCACACCGGATGAAAGCCTCGAACAGGCGCAACTCGACAAGCGCCTGCATATCGCCGCCAAGCTGTTATTGAAGCCGGGGCAGAAGGTACTGGATATAGGGTCGGGATGGGGCGGCCTGTCCACCTATCTGGCCCGTACCAGCGACGTGAAGGTATCGGGCCTGACCCTTTCCACCGAGCAGTTGCAGGTCGCGAGGCAAATTGCGGCGGAAGAAGGGCTGGGAGACAGGGTGGATTTCCACCTGCGCGATTACCGGGAAGAGACCGGCGCCTATGACCGCATCGTGTCGGTCGGCATGTTCGAGCATGTCGGGGTACGCCATTACGGCGATTTTTTCGCCAAGATCAATGAATTGCTGTCGGCGGACGGGATCTGCCTGCTGCATTCGATCGGCCGGATGTCGGGTCCCGCAGCCACGGCCGGCTGGGTCCGCAAGTACATTTTCCCCGGCGGCTATTCCCCGGCCCTGTCCGAAGTGATGGCGGCGGTGGAGAAAGCGGGGCTCTGGGTGGCCGATATCGAAATCCTGCGGGTGCATTATGCCGATACCCTGCTTGCCTGGCAGCGCCGTTTTGAGGAGAACAGGGCCAGGGCGGCGGAGATGTATGACGAGCGCTTCTGCCGCATGTGGGAGTTCTACCTGGCCATCAGCGAAGCGGTGTTCCGCTATGGGGACCATTTCGTCTTCCAGATGCAGATCGCCAGACAGCGAGACGCCGTGCCGCTGACACGCGATTATGTCACGGACTGGGAGCGCGCGCATGGCGTCGAGGCGGAACCGGTGCGGCTGCGTCCCCGGGCGGGGTGACGCGCTCGACCTCGCGCCGTCACCCCTCTACCGTTTCCGCACGCTAACAGGCAAAACGGAAAGCAAAATCGATGGATCTGCAATTGACGGACAAGGTCGCGCTGGTGACCGGCGCCAGCCGCGGCATCGGTATGGGGGCGGCGAAGGTCCTGGCGGCGGAAGGCTGCCGTATGGCGATCTGTGCGCGGCGTGAAAACCTGCTGGATGGGGTGGCCGATGAAATAGAGGCCGCCGGACATCCGCGCCCGCTGACCATCGTCGAGGATGTTCTGCCGAACGACGCCGGCATGCGTATTCGAAACAGGGTGCTGGGCGTGTTCGGGCGGTGCGATATCCTGATCAATTCGGCGGGCGGGTCGCGCTCGATCCCCTGGAATGCCAGTGACGCGGTCTGGGATGAAGGCATGCTGCTCAATTTCGATGCTGTCCGCCGTCTGACGAACGCCATTGTTCCGTCCATGGTCGAAAACGGTTACGGTCGGGTCATGACCATGACGGGGATCATGGAGCCGGCCGGCGTCAATGTCGCGCTGGCGGCGAAGGCGGCGGTCCATGCCTGGTCGAAGGGCATGGCGCGGGTTCACGCTAAATCGGGTATTACCTTCAACTGCCTGCCGCCCGGCCGTATCAAGAGCGAGCAGATCATGGACCGGCTGCATGCCGACCCGGTCGCCCGCGAACGCTACATCGAAGAGAATATCCCGGTCGGCTATTTCGGCGAACCGGAGGACATGGGGTACCTGATTGCTTTCCTGGCCTCGCCACGGGCTCGTTACATCACCGGCGAGATCATCCATGTCGATGGCGGCATGCACCGATATGCGTTTTAAAGCCGGCGCAGCGCCGGCACCGCCAGCGCCGTTACAAGCCCTGTCGCGACCAGCGCCGCGCCGTTGACCAGCAGCGCATTGCCGACACCGGCCCAGTCCGCGAAGGCGCCCATCTGCAGATGGCCCAGGGGTGCCGCGCCGATGGCCAGCACCCAGACACCCATGGCCCGCCCGCGCAGGTGATTGGCGACGCTGAGCTGCATCATGCTCTGGGTCAGGATATCAGAAGACGTCGCCATGGTGGTGACCATGAAGATCGCCAGCAGCGTCAGCAGCAGCGGACTGTCGACGGACAGCAGCATCAGGCAGGCGCCGAACCCGACAATCACGCACAGAAAGATGATTCCGCGATGTTGTATCGCTCCGGCCAGTGAAAAGGCCAGTCCGGCCGCGATGCCACCCGAGGCCCGCGCCGCGTGCATCAGGCCCAGGCCATCCGCACCGAGCGTCGAACGCACTACCGCAAGTTCCGGCAGCGTCGTCGCGAAGGAAAAACCGAAGATTTCGATGGACGCGGTCACGGCGAGCAGCATCACCAGGATCCGGTTGCTGCCCAGTTCGGCGGCGTATTCGCGCAGGTTCTGCCGGATTGGCGCTCGCACGGTTTCGGCCGCGGCGCCGGCGGTCCGGAAGCCGGAAAACAGCAGGAACGCGAGACCATGCCCCGCCGCGACGGCCAGCAGCGCCGTCGGCGCGCCATATCGATGCATGATCGCGCCCGCCGCAAGCGCACCGACAAGCTGCCCGCTGCGCGATCCCAGGTTGACGAAGCCGATGGCGGCGGTCACCTGCTGTGGGCCGGTGATGTCATAGGCATAGCTGGCGCGCACGGGTTGATGCATCGCGCGCAGGCTGCCGCTGACCAGGGTGAAGCTGATCAGCAGCCACAGCGCGGTAAAATCGAGCACCAGGCAGAGCGCAAACAGCAACAGGTTGACGATCAGGGCGATTTCGATCCCGCGCAGCAGCTTGCGCCGGTCGATCCAGTCCGCCACGACGCCGGACAGCATGCCGAAAACGAAGAACGGCAGGAAATAGACCGCAAGCGTGATTCCGACCCATGCGGTGGAATCCGTAATCCGCAGTACCAGCAGTCCGATGATGACATGTTCGCCGGTCATGCCCTGCTGGTTGAAGGCCGCGCCGGCCAGCAGGCGGCGGAAATCCGCGTCGCGCAGCAATGGCAGCCGGATCATGGCGTCGTCGCAACCAGGGCGGTCACGCGGTCACAGCGCGTTACAGGGCTGTCGCAGCGTCCGCCAGATATGCGATGACGGTGTGTTGTCGTGGCCCAGGGGCTGGTCGCCCATCTCCCTGATTTGCTGTCCCTCCAGCGCGTCCGCACGTTCCGAAAGCGATTTCATGGCGACCATGATGTGCCTCCCCGTTTTGCGGGCGCCACCCGCCTGAAACATCGTCAGGCTACGGGTCATCCGCAGACCCGTCAATTGAGGAGACGGTATAAGGATGCAGCAGTGATATGCTAATGTATCCAGCGGTACCCGACGCTCGAACTTACGCTTTGTTAACGGTAATTCCTGTTAATTCGATTCGCGATATTGCCTGATGCTATCGCCGTTCGCCACTTCTCATGGCGCATGAATAGGTGTAATCACAGTGATATCGTTGCAGCATGATTTCGCGGCCGGCGCCATGGCGGTGTTTGGTGTGCGCTCAAAAAGAGGAGGGGATCCGCCCGTGACTGGTCAAGACAGCCTGAAGACACGCCGTACGCTGAATGTGAACGGCAAGTCCTACGACTATTATTCCGTTGAAGCCGCCGGCGAAGCGCTGGGCGTCGATTTCACCCGGCTGCCCTATTCGATGAAGGTGCTGCTGGAAAACCTGCTGCGCTTCGAAAACGGCCGCAGCGTCAAGGTCGACGATATCAAGGCAATCGGCGACTGGCTGACGGAGCGTACCAGTACGCGGGAAATTGCCTATCAGCCGACGCGCGTGCTGCTGCAGGATTTTACCGGTGTTCCCGCTGTTGTCGATCTCGCGGCGATGCGCGACGCCTTCATCAAGCTGGGCGGCGATGCCAAGCGGATCAACCCGCTGTCGCCGGTCGATCTCGTCATCGACCATTCGGTGCAGATCGATTACTCCGGTTCGGCCGATGCCTTCCGCCTGAATGTGGAAAAGGAATTCGAACGCAATACCGAACGCTATGAATTCCTGCGCTGGGGCCAGGGCGCGTTTGACAATTTCCGGGTCGTACCGCCGGGCACGGGCATCTGCCATCAGGTGAATCTCGAATACCTGTCCCAGGTCGTCTGGACCGACAACAAGGCCGGCGGCAATACGCTGGCCTATCCGGATACGGTCGTCGGCACGGACAGCCACACGACGATGGTCAACGGGCTTGGCGTTCTCGCCTGGGGCGTCGGCGGTATCGAGGCGGAAGCCGTGATGCTGGGCCAGCCGGTCTCCATGGTCATGCCGGAAGTCATCGGCTTCCGCATGACCGGCGTGCCGAAGGAAGGCACGACCGCGACCGACATTGTCCTGACCGTGGTGCAGATGCTGCGCGCGCGCGGTGTGGTCGGCAAGTTCGTCGAATTCTTCGGTCCGGGTCTCGATCACCTGTCGCTGGCCGATGCCGCGACCATGGCCAATATGGCGCCGGAATATGGCGCGACCTGCGGCATCTTCCCGATCGATTCCGAAACCATCAATTACCTGACCTTCACGGGCCGCGATGCCGACCGCATCGCACTGGTCGAAGCTTACGCCAAGGCGCAGGGTATGTGGCGCGATTCCAGCACGCCGGAACCGATCTTCACCGATACGCTGGAACTCGACCTGTCGACGGTGGAACCCTGTCTCGCCGGACCGAAGCGTCCCCAGGATCGCGTGTTGTTGTCCGATATGACCAGGTCGGCGGCAGCGGCCATGACCGATATGGGCAGCGGCAAGTCAACCCCGGTCGCCGGCAAGGACTATTCCATCGATCCCGGCGATATCGTGATCGCGGCGATCACGAGCTGCACCAATACTTCGAACCCGGCCGTGTTGCTGGCCGCCGGTCTGGTGGCGCGGAATGCCCGTGCGAAGGGCCTTTCGCCCAAGCCCTGGGTGAAAACGTCGTTTGCGCCGGGCAGCCAGGTCGTGACCGACTATATGATTGCCGCCGGGCTGCAGGAGCACATGGATGCGATGGGCTTTGGCCTCGTCGGCTATGGCTGCACGACCTGTATCGGCAACTCCGGTCCGCTGGACGAAGCCATCGAGGAAGCGATCAACGAGGGCGATGTTGCCGTTGCCGCGGTGCTTTCCGGGAACCGCAACTTCGAAGGCCGCGTCCACCCGCTGACACTGCTGAACTACCTCGCCTCGCCGCCGCTGGTGGTGGCGTATTCGCTGGTCGGGTCGCTGAACGTCGATCTGGTCAAGGATTCGCTGGGTGACGACCAGGACGGCAATCCCGTCTACCTGAAGGACATCTGGCCGACCAACAAGGAAATCAACGACCTGATCCAGTCGGTTTTGACGGCGGAAATGTTCCGCGCCCGCTACGACAACGTGGCGCAGGGACCCGAACAGTGGCAGGCAATCCCGGCATCGGGCAGCCTGACCTATAAATGGAGCGCCGGTTCGACCTATGTCCAGAATCCGCCATACTTCGAAGGCATGAAGATGGAACTGGACCCGCTCAGCGATATCCGCGGGGCGCGGTCGATTGCGCTGCTGGCCGATTCGATCACGACCGACCATATCTCGCCGGCGGGATCGATCCAGCAGAGCGGCCCGGCCGGAACCTATCTGACCGAACATCAGGTTCGCCCGGGTGAATTCAATTCCTACGGGTCGCGGCGCGGCAATCATCAGGTCATGATGCGCGGCACCTTCGCCAATATCCGCATCCGCAACGAGGCGGCGCCGAATACCGAAGGCGGCGTGACGACGCATCAGCCCAGCGGCGATGTCATGCCGATCTTCGATGCGGCCCAGCGCTACCAGAGCGAGGGGGTGCCGACGATCGTCATCGGCGGCAAGGAATACGGCACCGGTTCGTCGCGCGACTGGGCGGCGAAAGGGACGCGGCTGCTCGGCATCAAGGCCGTTATTGTGGAAAGCTTCGAACGGATTCATCGTTCCAACCTGGTCGGCATGGGCGTGCTGCCATTGCAGTTCAAGGACGGTCAGAACCGCAAATCCCTGAAGCTGGATGGTACCGAAGTCTTCGATATTACCGGTTTCGCGCACGGGATCGAGCCGGGAATGGATATCGACTGCACGATCACCCGCAAGGATGGCAGCAGCGAAAAGATCACGCTGCTGTGTCGTATCGATACGGCGGATGAGGTCGAGTACTTCCGCAATGGCGGAATTCTGCAATACGTGTTGCGCAACATGATGCAGGCCGCCGCGTAACGACAGTCGGCGGGGACAACGAAACAGGCCGGAATCCGTGCGAGGCGGGGATTCCGGCCTGTTCTCGAAAGGCTCACCTACATTTGATTCGGTATGAGCTATCAACCGGTTATATTACGCGCCATGCAGATACCGATGAGATACGCGTTCGCGCTGGCCGCGCTGTTCCTTGCCCATGCCGGAATGGCGCCTGACGTGGCGGCCGGCGAAGCGAAATCGCCGGTTGTCGTCGAACTGTTTACCAGCCAGGGATGTTCCTCCTGCCCGCCGGCGGAAGCCTATTTGCGGGAACTCGCGGACCGGCCGGATATCATCGCCCTGGAACTGCATGTCGATTACTGGGATTACATCGGCTGGAAGGACCCATTCGCAGCCCATGCCTTTGTGGAACGGCAGCGCAACTACAGCGGCAACCTTGGCGAACGGTACGTTTACACGCCGCAGATGGTGATCGGCGGCCGGACACATGCGGTCGGCTCGGACCGCAGCCAGGTTGAGGCCGCGATCAGGTCGGTTCGCGATCAGATGTCGCCGGGGCCGTCGCTTGTCCTGTCGCGCGACGGGGATAAAATTCAGGTCCAGATTGGCGCAATCGACAGCGGCGACACCTTTGATGTCTACTTCGTGACTTACGATGCGAAACATGTCACGAAAATTCAGCGCGGTGAAAATCGCGGTATGACCCTGATCAACAGGAACATCGTGCGCACGTTCGAACATATCGGTAATTGGGTGGGAAAGCCGCTGGACCTGACGGTCTCCCTCGCCGGCAAGAAAGGCGATGGCGGTTGTGCTGTTCTGGTCCAGGAACAGGATGCAGGTCCCATTCTTACGGCCGCATCGTTGCCATTTGCCCCGCGCTGAGAATACGGCGCCGGTCCTGGCGCTTGCTATTTCAGACGCCTGTTTCTAAAGCAATCAGGCATATTCTTCTTTTCATGAAATCGTGAGTATTCCTGTGCCAAACCAGATCGATATTCCCACACCCTATGAACTGCCCGGCAGCGTCGTCATCCCGGAATGGATCGACCATAACGGCCATATGAACGTGGCGAACTATCTGCGCGCCTTCGATACGGCCGCGGATGCGCTGGGAACCTATGTGGGGCTGTCGCGCGAATACAAGCAGCGGACCAACAGCGCGACGTTCGTCGGGAATGTCCATATCTCCTATCGGCGCGAGGTACGGGAAGGGGACCCGCTGCGGTTCACCGGCCGGATCATCGCCTGCGATGCGAAGCGGGTGCATTCCTGGGTGGAAATGTACCACGCGACGGAAGGCTATCTGTCGGCGACGGCCGAATTCCTCGACCTGCACGTGGACATGGCAACCCGCCGCGTGGCGCCCATGGGGGCCGATATCCTGGCGCGGATCGAGGCGGTCCGCGATGCCCATGCGGCACTGCCACGGCCGGAAGGGCTGGGCCGGGTGATTCACGTTCCGGGCAGTTGATCCATTATTGCCGTATCGGTCCCGGCTGATTAAGGATACGGGAACCGTTCCATGCGGGCGGGCCGATTTTTCATTGGGAGGAATTTCATGGCCAGTGCCGAACTGCAGAAGGTGATCGCCGCCAGGCGCGCCAATGCCTATACCCCTGATTCGACGATCGAACAGCTGCGCGCCGAAACCGAAGCCCGGGGCGGCGCGCCGCTGATCGACGGCGCGACGCACCAACCGGCCAGCGCCAACGGCGTGCCGGGTGAATGGGTCGATGCGGCGAACGCGGCGAAGGACAGGGTCTTTCTCTTCCTGCATGGCGGCGGATATTACCGCGGTTCGGCGGCGTCCTCGCGAACGACCTCGGCGCGGATTTCGGCTGCCTGTGGCGCCCGGGTCTACGCTATCGATTACCGGCTGGCGCCGGAGCATGCGTTTCCGGCGGCTGTCGACGATGCGCTGACGGCCTATCGCTGGCTACTGGATCAGGGTATCGACGCGGGCAAGATTGCGGTCGGCGGAATTTCGGCCGGCGGCGGATTGACGCTCGCGCTGCTGTTGCGGCTGAAGGAAACCGGCCTGCCGCAGCCGGCGGCGGCATTTCCGATGAGCGCCTGGACCGATCTGACCCAGAGCGGCGAAACTTTTGTCACCAGGGCCGATGTGGACCCGGCGATCAGCAAGCCCTATCTCGATCGCATGGCCGGGCTGTATCTGGCCGGCGCCGACCCGAAAACGCCACAGGCGTCGCCCTTGTTTGGCGACCTTACCGGTTTGCCGCCGATTCTGGTGCATGTGGGCACGGCGGAAACGCTGCTGGACGACAGCAGGCTGTTTGCCGAAAGGGCCCGGGCGGCCGGCGTGGATATCACCTATGAGGCCTGGGAAGACATGATTCATGGCTGGCACGCCTTCGGCGATGTCCTGCCGGAAGCGCGAGAGGCCATTCTCGGCATCGGCGAATTCTACCGCGGGCAGGTGCCCGCGTGATCGATACCGATTTCGAAGCCGCGCTCGCCAATCGGCTGACCGACGCGAAATTCCCGCAGCTGCCGAATTTCGAGCGCGGCAAGGTGCGCGAATCCTATGACCTGCCGGATGGCCGGCGGGTGATGATCGCGACCGACCGGCAATCGGCCTTCGACCTCGTGCTGGCGGCGGTGCCCTATAAGGGGCAGGTGCTGAACGAGACGGCGAAATTCTGGTTCGAACAGACCGCGGACCTCTGCCCCAACCACGTGCTCGAATATCCCGACCCCAATGTGATCATCGGCCGGCGGCTGACCATGCTGCGGGTGGAAATGGTGGTCCGCGCCTATCTGACCGGCTCCACCAGCACCAGCATCTGGCCGATGTATGAACGCGGTGAGCGCACTGTTTATGGTCACACGCTGCCGGAGGGCATGGTCAAGAACCAGCCGCTGGAACAGACAATCATTACCCCGTCGACGAAGGGCATGGGCGATGTGCACGATGTTGCGACCACGGCGGACCGTCTGCTTGCCGACGGCATCGTCACGCCGGCGCAATGGGAGGAACTGTGCGCGCGCAGCTTCGCCATCTTCGCGCGGGGGCAGGAAATCGCCGCGCGCCACGGGCTGATCCTGGTCGACACCAAGTATGAATTCGGCGTCGATGAAAATGGCACGATCACCCTGGCGGATGAGGTGCATACGCCGGATTCCAGCCGCTACTGGATTGCCGACAGCTATGACGAGCGCTTTGCCGCGGGCCGGGAACCGGACAGCCTGGACAAGGAATTCCTGCGGCTGTGGATCAACGCCCGTTGCGACCCCTACAAGGATCCGATACCGGAAATACCGGCTGAAACCCTGCAGGATTTCAGTGGCCGTTATATCCGACTATACGAAAAAGTCACCGGATTGCGGTTTGAACGGCCGCCACCGGGTGTGTCCGTCCGTGACAGGATCGAGAACAATCTGCGCCGCGCCCTGCCGGAATATTTCGCCGGTTAAACCGGGCCCGGGCCATCCGGATTGACAGCGCCGCGACCGTGGCGTTCATTTGTCAAGGCGGCACACGGCGTCAGTGTGGTTGCCGAAGCAGGAAAACGGGACATGGATGAGTTCGATTTTATCATTGTTGGTGCGGGTTCGGCGGGTTGCGTACTCGCCAACCGGCTGACCGAGGACCCGAAAATCCGGGTGCTGCTGCTCGAAGCCGGACCGAGAGACAGCAACCCGTTCATCCATATTCCTGCCGGCTTCTTCAAGACCCTGTATGACAGGAAGGTCAACTGGTGTTTCAGCACCGAGAAGGAGGAAGCCTGGGGTAACCGCGCCATCCACTGGCCGCGCGGCAAGGTTCTGGGCGGCTCGTCGTCGATCAACGGTCACCTGATCGTGCGCGGACAGCCCGACGACTATAACGGCTGGGCGCAACTGGGCGCGCGCGGCTGGGCCTTCGACGATATCGCGGATTATTTCAGGAAATTCGAGAATTCTCAGGTCGGCGACCCGCCGGTGCGCGGCAAGGGCGGACCGATCAATGTGCGCGAACCGGTCGAAAAGCATCCGCTGACCGAACGCTTTATCGAGGCCTGCGTTGAATCCGGCATCAAGCGCAACAGCGATTATAATGGCGTCGCGCAGGAAGGCGTCGGTTATTTCCAGCATGCAATCCTGAATGGTCGCCGACAGAGCACCGCGCAGACCTATCTGAAACTGGCGCGGAACCGCCCCAACCTGCGCATCGAAACCGAAGCGCCGACCCGCCGCATCGTGGTCGAAGGCGGCCGGGTGACCGGTGTCGAATATGAACAGAACGGCCAGACGAAGCGCGCGAAGGCGGGGCGCGAGGTATTGTTGTCTTCGGGATCCATCGGCTCGCCGCAATTGCTGGAACTCTCCGGCATCGGCGATGGCGAACGGTTGAAGACGCTGGGTATCGACGTGGTGCACAATCTGCCCGGCGTCGGCGAGAACCTGCAGGACCATTATCTCGCCCGGATGTCGTTCAGGGTCAAGGGCGCCGGCACCTATAACGAGAGATCGCGCGGTATCCGCCTCGGCATCGAAGTATTCAAATATGCGCTGACCCGCAAAGGCATGCTGACCGCGGCGCCCGGCAATGTCAGCGCTTCGGTCAGGGTGATGCCCGGCGTGGACAATCCGGACGTGCAGTTTACCTTTGCCCCGGCCAGCTATGTCGACGGCCTGATCGGCGTGCTGAACGATTTCCCCGGCATGACCTGCGGTTTCTGGCAGCATCGTCCGGCCAGCACCGGTTCGCTGCATTGCGTCTCGAAGGATCCGTCGGTCCAGCCGAGCATACGGCCGAATTATCTGGGGGAACAGATCGACCGGGACACGGCGGTGGCATCCGCCAGGATGGTGCGGCGAATTTTCAGCCAACCTGCCATTGCCCGGCATGTGGAGAGCGAAGTTTTCCCCGGCGCGGATATCCGCAGCGACGACGAGATCCTCGGCTATATTCGCAACAGCGGCGCCACCGTCTATCACCCGATCGGGACCTGCAAGATGGGCAGCGATCCCATGGCGGTTGTCGATCCGCAACTCCGCATGCATGGCCTGCAGGGCATCCGTGTTATCGATGCTTCGGTCATGCCCCGCATGGTATCCGCCAATACCAATGCCGCGACTTTGATGATCGCGGAAAAAGGTGCTGATATGATCAAGGCTTCAATGCGGTAGCTATCATTCCATACTGACAAGCACTCCAACAGATACAGGGACTTTCCACTCATGAATTCAGACGTCGTTGCCCAACTCGCTCCGAACGGCACATTGCGCGCCGCAATCAACATGTCCAATTTCCTGCTTGTCACAAGCAAGACCCCCGATGGCCTGCCTGTCGGCGTATCTGCCTCGGTGGCGAAGGCCATTGCCGACAAGCTGGGCGTAAAACTGCAACTGCTGCCCTACAAGACGCCGGGTGAAATCTCCGACGACGCCGGCACCGGCAAATGGGATATCGGCAATATCGGCGCCGAGCCGCAGCGGGCGATGAAGATGGACTTCACCGCCGCCTATGCCGAAATCCAGTCGACCTACATGGTGCCGCCGGGCTCGCCGATCCAGACCATCGCGGATGTCGACAAACCGGGTAACCGCATCTCGGTTTCCGGGCGCAGCGCCTATGGCCTGTGGCTCGAAAACAACATCAAGCACGCAACCCTGATGCCGACCGAAGGGCTGGACGGCTCCTTCAACCAGTTCGTCGACCAGAAGCTCGAAGTCCTGGCCGGGTTGCGTCCGCGACTCGTCGAAGATGTCGAGAAAATGCCGGGCGCGCGCATTCTGGACGGCCAGTTCAGCGCCGTGCAACAGGCGGTCGGCTGCAACAAGGGCAATGACGCGGCGGCCAAATTCCTGACGGAGTATATCGAGGAGTTGAAAAGATCCGGCTTTATCGGCGAACTGATCGAAAAATTCGGCGTCACCGGCCGTCTGTCCGTCGCGCCGCCGGCCTGAAAGCGGAGCCGGGGCGGGCCTGCGGGTCCGCCCCTTATCCGGCCCGTATCCGGGGACGCTGAACTACAAACGACAGGACCATATTGCATGCCGCGCGCCACCCGTCTGCTTGACCGTCCCATCATCACGCCGGACAGCCATCCCTCGATCGGGGTGAACATCCAGGGACCGTCCCTGATCCGCGTGCCGGACTGGGTCGCGGACCCGCTGGGCCGTTACTACCTGTATTTTGCCGACCACAAGGGCAGCTATATCCGGCTCGCCTATGCCGATGCCCTGACCGGGCCGTGGCGGATCCATGAACCCGGCAGCCTGCATCTGCGCGACTCGCTGTTTCCGACCGAACCGCCCGAAGCGCCGGCGGACGCGCCACGTGAATACGAACCGGCCAGTTTGCCGGCGGAGCGCCGGTCGCATAGCTATCATACCGAGGCGAGCACGCCGCATATCGCCTCGCCGGATGTGCATGTGGACGATGAAAACCGCCGCATCGTGATGTATTTCCACGGGCTGGAAAGCTACGCGAAACAGGCGACGCGGGTTGCGGTTTCCGCCGACGGAATCGCGTTCTCGGCGCGTCCGGAAATCCTCGGCCGCACGTATTTCCGCGTTTTCCGGCATGGCGATTACACCTATGCGCTGGCGATGCCGGGACAGCTTTACCGGTCGCGCGACGGGCTGTCCGGTTTCGAGGCGGGGCCCGTGCTGTTCAATCCGCATATGCGCCATTCGGCCGTGTTCATCCGCGACGGCGCGCTGCAGGTCTTCTGGACCGAGGTCGGTAACGCGCCGGAGACCATCCTGCTCAGCAGTATCGATCTCGCGGGTGACTGGACGGGCTGGAAGGAGAGCGATCCGGTGGAAATCCTGCGGCCGGAATTCGACTGGGAAGGCGCCGACGCGCCGCTGGAACCGTCAATACGCAGCACGGCTTACGGCCAAGTCAATCAGTTGCGGGATCCGGCGGTGTATATTGAAGATGACGTGGTCTATCTGCTCTACGCCGTGGCGGGCGAAGGCGGTATCGCCATCGCGCGTGTGGATATGGACGGGTGAGGCTGCATGAATAGTCTGGCCAGATTCTTGCTGATGCGGATGCGGGAGCGGTTGTGGCTGAAACCGCTGACATTCTGTGTGCTGGCGGTGGGGGCAGGGTACAATCATGAATCGTTAACGTGCGAGGATTTCGGCGCGGAATGCCGG